>DATNCB010000139.1:0-1383 GCA_035571715.1 Ramlibacter sp. | reverse complement strand
GCCGGAGCGGGAGCAGGAGCCGGCTCTTCCTTCTTGCCACAGGCGGCCAGCGCAGCGGCTGCAATCAGCGTCGCCAATAGGAGCGATTTCTTCATTTCAGGTTTCCTTTTATGGGAGAAAAACAATTTCCGGAAATTGTCAGTGCCGCCGGGATGGCCGCGATGACTGAGCATCAGGGACTCGAGCTCCGCTGCTCAGCCACCAATTATATGCGGAAAAATCAAGCTCAAAAACCCTTACGGGGTAGTGCGGACGCCTTTAGTTCGCCCGGTGCAACGGTTGATCACAGGCCCAGCGTGCTGGCAGGAAACGACGGCGAGCTTTTCTTCAGCCACTCCTGCAGGTTGTCGCGCAGCAACAGGCGGCGTTCGGGTTCGCTGCCGGTGACGCCGCTGGAGCGTTCGGGATCAAGCCGTCGCAGCACCCACCCGGGACTCCAGATCGCGCTGGGCAGCTCCAGTGGATCCGCGGATGCACATGCTCTCGCTTCGATGATGTGCGACCAGGTCTTGCGCCAGGTGACGAAGCGCGGGTGGCGCCGCACCACATCGTCGTAGCGGCGGGCCAGCAGCGTGCACTGGCGCCCCGTTGCCGACCACGCCTCCAGCGACTGCGCCACTGCGCGCTCACCCAGCGGCCAGTCCTCGAAGTTCGGATCGCTCAAGATGATTTCGCGCCACCCTTCGCGCGCCGCACAGGCCAGCGCATCGCGCACGAGTTGCTGGAACGCCTTTCGACCGGCGAATCGGCCGGTGGGAAGCGCGTGTGCCGCACCGCTCTCGTCAGGAATTGAAGTCATCGTTTTGCCTCCGTTGCGTGAATCCAGCCCGCTTCGCACCAGGACGCCAGGAGCGAACGCACCGCTTCGCTAGCGCCCGCCAGCTCGAGCCTGTCGAGTCTGCCCTGGTCCGCCAGTTTTCGCAGCAGCGCCGCGTCGCGGCCGCTGGCGCGGTAACTCTCGCCATTGATGAAGACGTGATGCTTGTCGTACATCATTCGCGTGCGCCGGTCGAGCACGGCGCCGCGCAGCGCGGTACCGCCGCCACCGGTTTCGAACCACACGTTGGCTTTGGGCTCGCTCAGGTATTCGCCCAGCGCGCGATCGAGTGCCAGCGGATCCTTCAGCGCTGCGTGCAATGCATCGCGCGCGAATTGCTGGAGCTGCGGCGGCACCGCACCGGGAACCTTGGTGGCTTTCTGGGCCGGATCGCGATAGACGGCGTCACCGGCCCGTCCCGCTGGTTCATCCGAAAGGCGCTGCAGCAGCTCGCGTGCCAGTTCGCCCCGGCCCGGTGAGCGAAACCCGATCGAGTAGGTCTGGCACTCGCCTTGCGCCGCGCCGTCATGCGCGTAGCGTGGCGGCAGGTACAGCAGGTCGCCCGG
>DATNCB010000138.1:0-9983 GCA_035571715.1 Ramlibacter sp. | reverse complement strand
CTCGCCGGGCGATTCGAAATAGACGAACTGGTTGATCAGCAGGCTCGGAACGACCGGGCCGGTGATGCGGTAATACGTGTGCAGTCCGCTCTGCCAGCTCTCGATCGTCTTGCCGTGCTTGGCCCAGAAGTCGGGCGGCAGCGCCAGCGCGCCGGAGTACAGCAGCTCCAGGTCGTCGATGGTCTTGTCGTTCTGGTAGTCGTCGGTGGCCAGGCCCAGCGCGCGCGCCTTGACCCGCATGTTGATGTCCTTGGACACCAGGACCACGTCGCGCGGCGCATGCTGTTCGCGCAGGGCTTGCACCACACCCAGGATCTGGTTGTCGGCCTTGCCCTGAGGCAGGCCGATCGGCAGCGTGCTGTCGAGTTGCCTGGTCTGGAAGAACAGCGATCCGCCGGCTTCGCGGTGGCCGGTAGTGTCGAGCTTGAGGCCGCTCGCGATATCCGCGCCCTGCGTGCCGGCCAGCGCATCGAGCGAACGGCTCGCCTGGCGCGCATTACGGGCGACCTCGGTCATGCCTTTCTTGTGGCTGTCCAGCTCCTCCAGCACGATCATCGGCAGGAAGATGTCGTGCTCCTCGAAGCGGAACAAGCTCATCGGGTCGTGCATGAGCACATTGGTGTCCAGCACGAACAGCTTGCTCGGACCCGCTACCTTGGCCTTGCGCGCGGGCCGCGGCGCCGGCTCGGGTGCCAGACGCTTTCTGTGGACCGTGGGCTCCTGGTGATCCAGGTAGCCGTCCGTGGGGTCCTTGAACGCTTCCGGATGAAGCTCACCGCCGCCCTGGCGGGGGTCGAAATCGAGGACGAGCGGCTTTTCAGCCAGCGGGTTGTCGGTGTGATTTGCCTCCGTTTTTCGCGTGGCCTTGTGCGAGGAACGGGCCGGAGCATCGTAAGCTTCCGGCGGTAGCAGGGCGGCGCGCTTGGTGGGGGCGGGGGGCAAAGGCATAGGGCGGCAGATTCCCGGAAGAGGTCAACAAGCAAAAAAGCCGCCGGGCGGGCCGGGCGGCTTTGTCTGGGTCAGCGGTGATGACGCGTGGCGCCGATATCAACTGCATTTAATTCATTATGCACAAGTCCCGTGACGCATCAACCGCGGGTCAGCGCATGTTGCTACAAAACGTCAAGCTGCTTTCTTGAGCAGTTTTACCGCCTTCAGCACCTCGTCCACGTGACCAGGCACCTTCAGGCCGCGCCACTCCTGCTTCAGTACGCCGTCGGCACCGATGAGGAAAGTGCTGCGCTCGATACCCTTCACTTTCTTGCCGTACATGATCTTGTTCTTCACGACGCCGAACATATGGCACATCTTCTCTTCCGTGTCGGCGATCAGTTCGAACGGCAGCTCGAGTTTGGCCCTGAAGTCGTCGTGCGACTTCATGTTGTCGCGCGATACGCCAAACACGGCGGCGCCGGCCTTGACGAAGTCCTTGTATTTGTCACGGAACTGCATCGCTTCGGTCGTGCAGCCCGGCGTGTTGTCCTTCGGGTAGAAGTACAAGACGAGGATCTGCCCGTTATGCGACGTATTTGTGACTTTGATGCCGCCCGTGGCGTTCGCTTCAAATTCGGGGATGGGTTTGTTGACAACGATTGCCATGGACTTTGTTTCTCGTGTGACAGGAATGCTCGTTGCTACTTGAGGACTCTCCGTCCCCTTGCAACCCCTGATTTTACCCCGAAACGGACCTTGGCCGTCCCGGGACGGTCACACCGGCTGTTCAAGCAGCAGGGCTACTGCCACGCTGCGCCCTTCCTGGGCCAGGATGTTGTAGGTGCGGCAGGCCGCCGCCGTGTCCATGGTTTCGACGCCGATGTGCCGCGCCATCAGGGGCCGCAGCCATGCGGCGTTGGGAAAACGCAGGCGCGTTCCGCTGCCGAAGATGACAACCTCGGCGTCGATCAGCGCCAGTTGCGCGAAGTGTTCCGCGCCCAGATCCTCGAAGCGATCCAGCGGCCAGTCGATGCGCTCGCCGGCGGAACTGATGATGACGCTGCGCGTGATTTTTTCACCGTTGACGCCGACCCACCCCGGCCCATAGCCGCTGATCGATTGCACGTCGAATTTGTCGGGTTGCAGCTTCATGTTGCCTGGGTCCTGGATTCATTGTCGCGCTGACCGGTAGGCCAGCGGAACTGTGGTCAAATTATAGGTTTCCCCACTCGCAAAACGCTCCGGAGGGGCTTTGAAAACTGTCCAGAAGTCAGCCAAGCTTGCCAACGTCCTCTACGACATCCGCGGTCCGATCATGGACGCAGCCCGGCAAATGGAGGAAGAAGGCCACAAGATCATCCGGTTGAACATCGGCAACCTGGCCGTGTTCGGCTTCGATGCCCCCGAGGAAATCCAGCAGGACATGATCCATAACCTGCCCAATTCCTCCGCTTATTCGGACAGCAAGGGCATTTTCGCGGCGCGCAAGGCCGTGATGCACGAGTCCCAGAAGAAGGGCATCAAGGGAGTCGTGCTGGACGATATTTACCTGGGCAATGGCGCTAGCGAGCTCATCGCCATGGCTACGAATGCGCTGCTGGACGACGGTGATGAGCTGCTGCTGCCCGCGCCCGACTACCCGCTGTGGACCGCCGCCGCCAGCCTGTCGGGCGGCACGCCGGTGCACTACCTGTGCGACGAAGCCAACGGCTGGATGCCCGACCTGCAGGACATCAAGGGCAAGATCACGGCCCGCACCAAGGGCATTGTCGTAATCAATCCCAACAACCCGACCGGTGCGTTGTATTCGGATGAGCTGCTGCGGGCCATCGTGCAGATCGCGCGCGAGCACAACCTGGTGATCTTTGCCGACGAGGTATATGACAAGGTCCTGTACGACGGAGCAAAGCATACGGCCATCGCCAGCTTGTCCGAGGACGTGCTCACGCTGACCTTCAATTCGCTGTCCAAGAGCTATCGTTGCTGCGGCTACCGCGCCGGCTGGATGATCGTTTCGGGCGACAAGAAGCCGGCGGCGGACTACATCGAGGGGCTGAACATGCTCTCGAACATGCGCCTGTGCGCCAACGTGCCGGGGCAGTATGCAATCCAGACGGCGCTGGGCGGCTACCAGAGCATCAACGAACTCATCGGCGAAGGCGGGCGCCTGCGCCGCCAGCGCGACCTCGCTTACGAACTCATCACGGCGATCCCGGGCGTGACCTGCGTGAAGCCGACCGCCGCGCTCTATATGTTTGCGCGGCTCGACCCCAAGGTCTATCCGATCGCGGACGACCGGCAGTTCTTCCTGGAGCTGCTGCAGGAGACGCGCGTCATGCTGGTGCAGGGCACCGGCTTCAACTGGGCGGCGCCCGACCATTTCCGCATCGTCTTCCTGCCCCACGAAGACGACCTGCGCGAGGCGATCGGCCGCATCGCCAGGTTCCTCGAAACCTACCGGAAACGTACCACCACATGAATCCCATTCAAGTAGGCGTGCTGGGCATCGGCACTGTCGGCAGCGGCGTCTTCAAGGTCCTGCAGCGCAACCAGGAGGAAATCAGACGCCGTGCCGGCCGAGGCATCGAGATCACGATGGTGGCGGACCTGGACACCGCCCGGGCGCATTCCGTCGTAGGTGCCGGCGTCAAGGTGGTGAACGATGCACGCGCCGTGATCGCCAACCCGGAAATCGACATCGTGGTCGAGCTGATCGGGGGCTACGGCGTTGCCCGGCAGCTGATGATGGAGGCGATCGAGGCCGGCAAGCACGTGGTCACCGCCAACAAGGCGCTGCTGGCAGTGCACGGCACCGAGATCTTCGCCGCCGCGCATCGCCGCGGCGTCATGGTCGCGTTCGAGGCGGCGGTGGCCGGCGGCATCCCGATCATCAAGGCCTTGCGCGAAGGCCTCACGGCCAACAGCATCGAGTGGATCGCCGGCATCATCAACGGCACGACCAATTTCATCCTCTCCGAGATGCGCGACAAGGGCCTGGATTTCGACGTCGCCCTGAAGGACGCGCAGCGGCTGGGCTACGCCGAGGCCGACCCCACTTTCGACATCGAGGGGGTGGACGCTGCGCACAAGGCGACCATCATGTCGGCCATCGCCTTCGGCATCCCGGTGCAGTTCGACAAGGCGTATGTCGAGGGCATCACCAAGCTGGGCGCGCAGGACATCCGCTACGCCGAGCAGCTGGGCTACCGCATCAAGCTGCTGGGCATCACCAAGCGCAGCTTCGACAAGGCCACGGGTGCCTTGAAGGGGATCGAACTGCGTGTGCATCCTGCGCTGGTGCCGGCCAAGCGGCTGATCGCCAATGTCGAGGGCGCGATGAACGCCGTCCTCGTCCAGGCCGACGCCGTGGGCACCACGATGTATTACGGCAAGGGTGCGGGCAGCGAGCCGACCGCCAGTGCCGTGATCGCCGACCTGGTGGATATCACCCGGCTGCACACGGCGGACGCCGCGCACCGCGTGCCGCACCTGGCGTTCCAGCCCGACTCGATGAGCGACGTGCCGGTGCTGCCGATGAGCGAGGTGGTGACCAGCTACTACCTGCGCTTGCGCGTGGCCGATCAGCCCGGTGTACTGGCCAAGGTGACGGGCCTGCTGGCTGTGGCCGGCATCAGCATCGACGCGATGCTGCAGCGCGAAGCGGGCGAGGGCGAAAAGCAGACCGATCTGATCATCCTGACCCACGGCGTGCGCGAAGGCACGATGAACGAGGTGCTTGCCCAGATGCAGGGCCTGCCCACCGTGCTGGCGCCGATCACGAGGATCAGGAAGGAAGAGCTCGCCTGATGCTTTATCTATCCACGCGCGGCGACCCCGGCCGCAAGCATTTTTGCGAGATTCTCCTGGAGGGATTGGCGCCGGACGGCGGGCTGTACCTGCCGGAGCGCTATCCGAAAGTAGATGCTTCGACGCTCGCGAAATGGCGTGGCCTGCCGTACGCCGACCTCGCGTTCGAAATCCTGTCGCTCTTCATCGATGACATTCCGGCTGACGACCTGCGCGCCATCTGCCGCAAGACCTATACGCCCGAGGTGTTCGGCACCGCGCAGATCGTGCCGCTGAGGAAGCTGGAAGACGGCCTCTATCTCGAAGCCCTGTCCAACGGCCCCACACTGGCGTTCAAGGACATGGCGATGCAGCTGCTGGGCAACCTGTTCGAGTACGAGCTGGCGCGCCGCAGCGAAGAGCTCAATATCCTGGGCGCCACCTCCGGCGATACCGGCAGCTCGGCCGAATATGCGATGCGCGGCAAGAAAGGCGTTCGGGTATTCATGACCTCGCCGAACGGCCGCATGAGCGCATTCCAGCAGGCGCAGATGTTCAGCCTGCAGGACGCCAACATCCACAACATCGCGATCGAGGGCGTGTTCGACGACTGCCAGGACATCGTCAAGGCCGTCTCCAACGACCTCGAGTTCAAACGCCACTACAAGATC
Source organism: Ramlibacter sp. (assembly GCA_035571715.1). GTDB lineage: Bacteria > Pseudomonadota > Gammaproteobacteria > Burkholderiales > Burkholderiaceae_C > Ramlibacter. The sequence goes on along the minus strand of DATNCB010000138.1, from coordinate 4,593 downwards.
GGCACGGTCAATTCGATCAACTGGGCCAGGGTGATGGCGCAGGTGGTGTATTACTTCGCGGGGTATTTTCAGGCGACGGGCCCTCAGAGCCCCCACTCCCCGCCCCCGGAACGGGAGGGAGTGAAGAAGGTCAGCTTCGCCGTGCCTTCGGGCAACTTCGGCAACATCTGCGCCGGCCACGTGGCGCGCATGATGGGGCTGCCGATCGAACGTCTGGTGCTCGCCACCAACGAGAACGACGTGCTCGACGAGTTTTTCCGCACCGGCGTGTACCGGGTGCGGTCCAGCGCCGATACACACGAGACCTCCAGTCCTTCGATGGACATCAGCAAGGCGAGCAACTTCGAGCGCTTCGTGTTCGACCTGCTCGGCCGTGACGCCGGCAAGGTCAGGCAGTTGTTCGGCGAACAGCTGGCCCGGCAGGGACGGTTCGACCTGAGCGCCGACCCGGCCTTCACGCAGGCATCGCAGCGCTACGGCTTCTCGAGCGGCAAGAGCATCCATGCCGACCGGGTCGCAACCATCCGCGACACCTACGAGCGTTTCAAGGTCACCATCGACACGCACACGGCCGATGGCCTGAAGGTCGCGAGGGCGTATTTGCAACCCGGCGTGCCGATGATCGTCCTGGAAACGGCGTTGCCGATCAAGTTCGCCGAGACCATCGTGGAGGCCCTGGGCCACGAGCCCGAACGTCCCGCGCGGTTCGAGGGTATCGAGCAGCTGCCCCGGCGCGTCAGCGTGATGCCGGCCGACGTGCAGGCGATCAAGGGGTTCATCGCGCAGCACTGCGGCTGATGTCGATGAATGTCGTCGGCATTGCAGGTTTCTCCGGCTCGGGCAAGACCACGCTGGTCGAGAACCTGATACCCGCGCTCAAGCTGCGCGGGCTGCGTGTGTCGGTGGTCAAGCACGCCCACCACAAGTTCGACATCGACTACCCCGGCAAGGACACTTACCGGCATCGCGAAGCCGGCGCGTTCGAGGTCGTGGTGGCCTCCAGTCAGCGGCTGGCGCTGATGCGCGAATTCGAGCAGCCTGCACAACTCACGGTGCACCACCTGATAGCCGAACTCTACGAGGGAGTCGACTGGGTGCTGGTTGAAGGCTTCAAGGACAGCAACCTGCTCAAGATCGAAGTCTGGCGTGCCGCCGCCGGCAAGCCGGCCTTGTACATGAACGACGATTTCGTCGTTGCCATCGCCACCGATTCGTCGGCGCAATTGCCCGAGCCTACCCTGCGGCCGGTGCTGGATTTGAACGACGCCGACGCAGTGGCACAGTGGCTCACCGACAATCAGGACCGCTTCGCCTACGACCCGGAGATCTTTGCATGAACGCCCCTTCCGCCGCCAGCGCTGGCCGCCCCGCGCTGCGGTCGCTGGACGATGCGCTGGCGGAGTTGCTGGGCCATGCGCAGCCGCTGGCGGCGACCGAAACCGTGTCCACCTTCGACGCCGACGGACGGGTGCTGGCGCAGGACCTCGTCTCGGCCTTGCAGGTGCCGCCGCAGGACAACAGTTCGATGGATGGCTATGCCGTGCGCAGCAGCGAAATCGCGAATGCCGGCGTGCCGCTGCCGGTGAGCCAGCGCATTCCCGCCGGCGCCGCGCCCCAGCCGCTGGCGCCCGGCAGCGTGGCACGCATCTTCACGGGAGCGCCTATTCCCGCCGGCGCCGATGCGGTCGTGATGCAGGAGGACACCGCACCGGCCGGCGAGCAGATGGTGCGCATCCTGCGGGCACCCGAGCCGGGCCAGTGGATCCGTCGCAGCGGCGAAGACGTCACGCGCGGCGCTGTCGTGTTGTCGAAGGGCGATCGGATGTTTCCCGCCGCGCAGGGCCTGGCGGCGGGTATCGGCATGGACAAGCTGGTCGTGGCGCGGCGACCCAAGGTGGCGCTGTTTTCCACCGGCGATGAGCTGGTGATGCCCGGCGAAGTGCCGCCGGGGCAGATGAAGCCCGGCGCCATCTACAACTCCAACCGATTCTTCCTGCGCGCGCTGCTGCAACGACTCGGCTGTGAGGTCACGGACCTGGGTATCGTGCCGGACCGGCTCGATGCAACGGTCGAGGCTCTGCGCGGCGCGTCCGTTCAGCACGACCTCATCCTCACCAGCGGCGGGGTGTCGGTGGGCGAAGAAGACCACGTCAAGCCGGCGGTTCAAACGCTTGGCTCGCTCGACCTGTGGCAGATCGCAATCAAGCCCGGCAAGCCCTTCGCCTACGGCAAGGTCGGACCAGCGCATTTCATCGGACTGCCGGGCAATCCCGTCTCCAGCTTCATCACTTTCCTGTTGCTGGTGCGGCCGTTTCTTCTGAAGCTGCAGGGCGCAACACGGCTGGCGCCCGCCAACGTGCTGCTGCCGGCGCACTTCAGCTTGCCGCGCGGCGACAAACGGCGCGAGTTCCTGCGCGTGCGGCGCAATGAGCAAGGCGGCCTGGACCTGTTTGCCAACCAGAGTTCAGGCGTGCTGACGTCAGCGGTATGGGGCGATGGGCTGGTGGACAACCCGGCCGGCCACAACATCGAACGGGGCGAGCCCGTGCGCTTCATTTCGTTCGCGGAGCTGATCGGATGAAGGTGACCGTGAAGTATTTCGCCTCGATCCGGGAGGCCGTGGGACACGGCAGCGAAACGCTCGAAACCTCGGCCGCAAACGTGGCGGCATTGCGCGACGAGCTGGTCGCGCGCGGTGGCTCGTATGCGCAGAGCCTGGCGCGCGGCAAGGCGGTTCGCGTCGCGCTGAACCAGGTGATGAGCGAGGAATCCGCCGCCTTGAGCGATGGCGGCGAGGTCGCCTTCTTTCCTCCGGTGACCGGCGGGTGACGACATGAGCGCCCGCGTCTCGATCCAGACCGAAGACTTCAACCTCGCCGACGAAGTGGCCGCATTGCGTCGGGCCGACAAGCGAGTCGGTGCGGTGTGCAGTTTCGTCGGTACCGTGCGCGACCGGAATGCGGATAGCAGCGCGTCGGCACCTGCGTCGATCATGTCCATGGAACTCGAGCATTACCCGGGCATGACCGAAAAGGCGATCGAAGCGATGATCGACGAGACGCAACGCCGCTTCGGCATCTACGCGGTGCGTGTCATCCACCGGGTGGGCCTGCTGCAGCCGCTGGACCAGATCGTGATGGTGGCCGTGACCTCGGCGCACCGCGGCGAAAGCTTCAAGGCCTGCGAATTCCTGATGGACTACCTGAAGACCCAGGCGCCGTTCTGGAAGAAGGAGCGCACGCCCGAGGGCGGCCGCTGGGTCGATGCCCGGGTCAGCGACGATGCCGCGCTGGCGCGCTGGGGCATCGAAAAACCCAACACCTGAGGCTGGCTACTTTTGCCCCGGCGGGACGAAAGCTGCGCGAGCATCGTCCTCGAGCTCGCCGGTCAACCGTTGCAGCAACTCGACCAGCTGGGCCTGTTGCGTCTTGTCCAGCGGTGCCAACAGGCGCTTGTAGGCCTTCTCGGCGGGCTTCTGTGCCTGCGCCAGCACGGCCGCGCCGCGCGGCGTGAGCGCCACGGACATATTGCGTTTGTTGCCGGTCGCCGGCGCGCGTGCCAGCAATCCCCGCGCCTCGAGGCCGCGCAGCACGCGCAGCACGGTCACCTTGTCGAAGCCGAGCGCGCGCGCCAGGCTTGACTGGCCCAGACCGGGGTGCGCCCTCAGCACGGTAAGCACGCCAAACTGGGCGGGCGTCAGTGCCAGCTCGCGGCACTCGTCCTCGAAAACGGCGGCGGAAATCTGGTGCGCGCGCCGCAGCAGGAAGCCGGGGCGCACATAGAGTTGAGACAGGCTGGCTGGCGGTGGGGCGGACACGAGCTGCAACAGGGTCTAGGGAATGCCTGGATTGTGCCTTCAGGACGGCTTCGGATAATAGTTAGCATACCAACTTGGGACCAAAAAGCATGGTCGTTTCTCAATGGCGGGCCGCCGCCGCGGTCTTCATCGCTGCGCTGGCAAGCTTCGGCGCCGCGGCCCAGGCGCCGTCCCCCGCCGCGCCGGCGCAAGGCACGCTGCGCCTGATCGTGCCCTTCACGCCCGGCACCGGCATCGACCTGATCGCGCGCACGGTCGGCCCCAAGCTCGGCGAGCGGCTCGGCCGCCCGGTCGTTGTCGACAACCGCGCCGGCGCCTCGGGCAACATCGGCACTGAAGCGGTGGTGCGCTCGCCGCCCAATGGTTCGACGCTGCTGGTCACCGTCAATACGCTGGTGGCCAACCGCACCCTCTACCCTCAGTTGCCGTTCGATCCGGTCAAGGATCTGGTGCCGGTCACGTTGACCAGCTGGGGGCAATTGCTGCTGGTGGCCAGTCCGCGCACCGGATTCAAGTCGGTGGCGGACCTGCTGGCCGCCGCCAGGCGCCGGCCCGGCGCGATCAACTACGCCAGCCCGGGCGTCGGCACGCCGCACCACATGTCGATGGAACTGTTCAAGAACAGGACGGGTGTTTTCATCACCCACGTTCCCTATCGCGGGACCGCGCAGGCCCTCACCGACCTGCTCGGCGGGCAGGTCGACGTGATGTTCCTGCCGATCCACGTGGCGCTGCCGCACGTGAAGGCCGGCAAACTGGTGGCGCTGGGCATCGGC
>DATNCB010000137.1:0-2531 GCA_035571715.1 Ramlibacter sp. | reverse complement strand
CCGCACGCCGAGGCGCCGCCGCAATCGGGTCGCATCCAGGTCAACATCGAATTCCGCATCGATCCCGCGCGATCGGACGAATTCCTGGCGCTGATGCAGGAAAGCCGCCGCAGCCGCCTGCGCCAGGGGGCACTCGACTGGCAGTTGATGCGCGACCTGTACGACCCGGGCCGTTATGTCGAGCAGATCACGGACGAGTCCTGGACCGAGCACCTGCGGCGGTTCGACCGTGTCACCGCTGCGGACGTGCAGCTGCGCGACCGTAAGGTTGCGTTCCACATCGGCGAGGAGCCGCCGCTCGTCACCAGATTGCTGATCGAGCGTTAGCAGGCGCGAACTACGGACAAAACTGCTAGCTGAGGCAGTACAACCGGTGGTGAAAACCGTGACATTCAACTCATGCCATGGCCCATCCGGGATAGCCCAATGAATTCCTTCGGCGGCACGCCCGCCCTTCCCAAGAAGGAAGAACAATGGCCACTAGCCTCACCAATGGGCTTCTGAATTCGATCGAGTTCACTCCTCAAGCCGTCAATGACTCTTACAGCGCGGCGTCGACTGGATTGACGGAGGATTCGAGCGGGATTGTCTGGCTGGCAGTGATGGCGAACGACCTGGGTGGAACGGCCAAGATACTTTATTCGCTCGACAACGCCATCAGCACAGGAGGAGCAAAGCCCGACGATCTGTTCGCGCAGGATCTGGGCAGGACAGAGGCGCTGAGCTCCGACACGAGTCTGAATGGCGCCAGGATCTGGATCGGGACCGACGGCAGGGTTGGCTACGACGCCGCGACGCTCAGCTCGACCTTTCGCGATCAATTGCAGCACCTCAATCCCGGTCAATACATGACCGACACTTTTACCTATGCCATTCGCATGTCCGATGGTGCCCTCAGCTGGGCAACAGTGACGCTGCAGATTGCCGGGGCGAACGATGCGCCGGTAGTCACGGGCGCGGTCACCGGCAATGCTGTCGAGGACGGCATCAGCGTGACGCTCAACGCGTTGGTGAATGCGTCGGACGTGGATAGCGGATCCACCTTGTCGGTTGTGGGGGTGCCCGCCACATTGCCGGCCGGCGTCAGCTACAACGCCTCCACCCATGCTTTCACGCTCAATCCGGCCCATGCCGCTTACCAGTACCTGGCAATGGGGCAGACCACCACCGTGACAGTCAATTACGGGGTCAGCGATGGCATCGTCACGACGCCGGCTTCGGTGACCTTCACCATCACGGGCACGAACGACGCTGTGACGATCACCAGCGCCGCGCAGAGCGGTGCCGTGGTCGAGGACGCGGCGACTACGCCTTCGCCAACGGATTCGCTCACCGCCACCGGCACGATCAGTTTCACGGACGTCGATCTGGCCGATGGCCATACCGCGACATTCGCCGCCGCGGCGTCGAATACGACAGCGCTGGGCACGTTTGCAATGGCGGCGGTCAGTGAGGCGGCCAATGCCGCCAACGGCTCGGTGGGCTGGACCTACACCCTGGACAACGCGGCGGCGCAGCACCTGGCGGCCGGCCAGACCGCCGCGGAAACGTATGTGGTGACCATCAATGACGGCCATAGTTCGACAGCGACGCAGAACGTCTACATCACCATCACCGGCACCAACGACGCCCCGACGGTCGCTGCCGCGCTGACTACCAGCGCCGCCGAGGGTGATGCCGCCCATACGCAGAACCTGCTGGCAGGAGCGAGCGACCCCGATGATGGCGAGACCGCCACCCTCACCGTCACCGGCCTGACCTATAGCGTGGACGGCGGGCCGGGCTCGGGCACCGCCCCGGCCGGCGTTAGCGTGTCAGGCAGTACGCTCACCGTCGACCCCAGCAACGCCGCGTTCAACCACCTCGCAGCCGGCGCAAGCACCACCATCCTGGCCAGCTACAACGCCAAGGATGCCCAAGGCGCCACGGTGGCCCAGACCGAAACCATCACCATCACGGGCACCAACGACGCCCCGGTGGCCGTGGCCGACACCAAAGCCGGCAACGAGGACACCACCATCACCGGCTCGGTGGCCGGCAACGACAGCGATGTGGACGACGGGGCCACGCTGTCCTTCAGCTTGAACGCGCCGGTCACGGGCCTGACGCTCAACGCCGACGGCAGCTACAGCCTGGATGCGGGCAATGCGGCCTACCAGCACTTGGCCCAGGGCGCCACCACCGACGTGGTGGCCAACTACACCGTCACCGACGAGCACGGCGCCAGCGACACCAGCAAGCTGACCATCACGCTCACCGGCGTGAACGACGCGCCCACGGTGGCCGCGCCGCTGACCACCAGCGCCGCCGAAGGCGCTGCGGCCTACACGCAGAACCTGTTGGCAGGTGCCAGCGACCCGGACGACGGCGAGACCGCCACCCTAGCAGTTGCCGGCGTCACTTACAGCGTGGACGGCGGGCCGGCCTCCGGCACGGCGCCGGCCGGCGTGAGCGTTTCGGGCAACACTGTGAGCATCGATCCGTCCAATGCCGCGTTCAACCACTTGGCCGTTGGCCAGAGCAGCTCCATC
>DATNCB010000136.1:0-5216 GCA_035571715.1 Ramlibacter sp. | reverse complement strand
ACTTCGACCGGGAACTTGTCAGGACGGAAATGGTTGTTGAAGAAGTGCACGGTAAACAGGAACACCACCGCGAGGAACGCTTCTTCACCGTGGAAGATCGCTGCCACATTGAAGATCCAGCCAGGCAGGAACGAGCCGAAGAATCCAGGCAGCCACATGATCAGGCCGCTGAGGCCGATGATGGTGACGCCCCAGAACGGTGCCCAGTAATCGAACTTCTCCCAGTACGTCCAGCGGTCGAACTTCGGGCGCGGACCCTTGCCGAAGAACCACTTGAACATGGCGATGATGTCCGTGAGGTCCTGCAGGTTAGGCACCAGCGAGTCGGGGCCAAAGAGCTTGAAGCTCCTCCAGTTGCGGCCGATACGGATCAACATGTACAGCAGGTGCCAGAAGAACACGCCCGCGAAGATGACCGCGGCGCCGCGGTGGATGAGGCCGGCGGTGCGAGGGCCACCGAGCAGCTTCATGATGGTCGGTGCCCATGTCACGTCGGGATAGAACAGCGGCATGCCGGTGAGGGTCAGGACCATCAGGCTCACCGCGAACAGAAGGTGCGCGGCGCGCCAGATCGCGCTGAAGCGCTGGATGTGCTTGTGGTGCAGGCGGGGAGCTACCTCATCGAGCCTGATGTGCGGCTGGCCGGCGCGTGCCTTGCGTTCCTTGTATTCCCGGTAGAACCAGAGCGCGGTGTGCAGCCAGAAGAACGCGAACGTGCCGACCAGCAAGCCGGTCATCATCTGGAAGGCGACCCAGATCTGCGGATAACGGCCGAAGTTGTGTTCGTTGCCGTGCGGCTGGAAGCTGGCAAACCCGGCAGGCACGTCGGGCAGGCCTTTCTTGGCGTTGTGGCAGCTTTGGCAGGTCTTCATCCGGTTTTCCGGGAAAACCATGGATTTCGGGTCGTCCACCCGCTTGATTTCATGGCTGCCGTGGCAGTCGAAGCACTTGGCCGTGTAGCTGTAGCCCAGCGTGGTGATGCGGCCGTGGAACGTGTCCTTGTAGCTCTTGAACTGCTCGTCGTGGCAGCCGCCGCAATTCGAGGTGACAGTCAGCTTGAAGGGGTCGCCCGAAGTGTTGCTGATCGAATGCGCCGTGTGGCAATCGGAGCAGACCGCCGCCTGGGCCAGCATCTTCCTGGCGTTTTCCTGCCCGTGTACCGAGGTCTGGTAGGCCTCGAGCTGGTCCGTATGGCATTTGCCGCAAATGGACGGGATACTCAAGCGCCACTGCGTGTATTCGGGGGTGTTCCTCGGCGGCACGTTGAAAGTATGCACGTCGTGGCATTCATTGCACTCGGCGTTGGGCTTGGTCTTGTCCTCGGCATTTGGCCGTGCGTGGAAGGACTTCCGGTAGGCTTCGAGATTTGTCGCCACGACGCCCAGCCGCGGCCTGTCGCCGGCCCTGCCATGCTTTTGCGTGAGCTCCCACAGTTCCTGGTGGCAGCCCGCGCAGTCGACCTTCTTCAGAGGTTGAGCCGGGTTCTTTGCATGGGCATTGCCTTTTTCCGCGTTGTCCTTGATGTCGGTATGGCAGGTCACGCATTGCATCGTGAAGTGCACGCTTTGCCCGAATTTGTCGGCCGGAATCCCATGCAACGGGCGCGCCTTGCCTTGCGCGTCACGCACTTCGATTTTTGACTTCTTCGCGTCGTGGCAGCTCAGGCAGGTGGCGTTGTCCAGCGCGGCCGCAGCTGCCGCTTTCGGGGCCTCGTCGGCTGCGATGGCGCCAACGCCGGCCAATCCCAGGCAGGCGCCAATCAGCCAGCCGCATATGGCAAACCGCCGCAGGCGTGAAACATTCAACTCGAAGTGCATTGTCAGTTCCGTCAAGAGAAAAACCGTGCTGGACCTTGCCGCGTACGCCGGGGCGTTCTCGCATGAGATCGCTGGCGCGCCGGGTCAAAACGGTCGCAACTTTTTTGTAGCCTGAAGTGTGTCGGCAGAGCCTATGGGTCACTTGACTTAGGTCAACCGCCCGCCCAGTCCATGGTGTCGAATCGGAGAACTCCTATACACACTTGGCTGGTTGCGTCGTGACCGGACCGGGATCGACCCACATGAGTATGCAAATTCGCCCTACTCGCGCCATCGGCTCGCTGGCGACGCTCACCCTCGTACTGGTTGCGGTGAGCCTCGCTTTCCTGCTCTGGGACATGCGCAAGCGCGAGCTTGAACATGCCAGCCTGGACACCATCGGGCTCGCGCACACGATCAGGGAAGAGACCGAGCAGACGTTCGACCGGATCGATCTCGTGTTGCGGGGCGTTCAGGAGCGGATGCAAACGGCGTATGGCAGCGGGCTGGCCCTCGACGGCGTGCCCGTGCGGCTTCTGCTCAGCGCGCGCATCTTCGGTATCCGGCAGCTCGGAGCGCTGTTCCTGCTCGACGCCGACGGCAGGGTCGTCAATTCGTCCAGTGAGAACGAGGTGTTGGGGGCATCGCACGCCGACGAGGAGTTCTACAAGGTATTCGCCAGCGGAAAGTTCGATGGACTTTACATCGGCAAGCCGGTGCGCGACACCAACCATGGCGGCTGGACGCTGCACATCGCGCGCTCTTTCGACGGTTCGGATGGCAAATTGCGGGGCGTCGCCGTGGCGGCGATGAACATTCTCCAGCTCGAGCAGGGGTACCGCACGCTCAAGGACAACGCGCGGCCGATGGCGCTGTACCTGGCCGACGGCACGCTCGTGGCCAGCGTGCCGCACCGGGAGAACATGGTCGGCGAATACGCGCCGGAGCTGCGCAACCAGCCGCTGCCCGCGCCGGGCGACGAAGTGCGCATGGTCGACCACGCTACGGGCGATGGCGGGCGCGCGGCTTTTGCGCTCGGACGCACCGGGCGGTTCCCGTTGCTGGTGAGCGTTCCCAACGACGAGGAACTGGCCTTAGCCTCCTGGCGCGAAAACTCGATCGCGCTCGTCCTGGGCGCGATGCTGGTTTGCACCTTCATCCTTACCGCCTCCAGCTTGCTCAAGCGCGGCGTCAACCGGCAAGCCGAACTCGCGCGCGCGCTGCGCGACGCCAATGACCGCTACCACCAGACCATCGATTCGGTCATGGATGCCATCGTCGCCGTGGACGAGTCGCACAACATCCTGCTGTTCAACCCGGCGGCCGAGCGCATGTTCGGGCTGGACAAGGCCGATGTAATCGGCCAGCCGCTGTCCCGGCTGGTCCCCGAGCGGGTGCGCGAGGCCCATGCCCTGCACATGGACAGGTTCATGTGCACGCGAGGGGAGTCCCGCTCGATGGCGGCGAACATGGAAATTACCGGGGTGCGCGCCGACGGCGCGGAATTCCCGATCGAGTCGACGATTTCACAGACGCTGATCGAAGGCAAGCCGCAGCTGACCGCTGTGCTGCGCGACATCACCCAGCGGCGCCGGGCCGAGGAGAACCTGCGCGAGATGAACCGGCAGCTGCGCAGCCTGTCGGCTTCGCTGCAGGATGTGCGGGAACAGGAGCGAACCCGCATTGCGATGGAATTGCACGACGACCTCGGGCAGCAGCTGACCGGGCTCAAGCTCGAGCTTTCCTGGCTCGGTGGGCGCCTGAAGGAGGGGCGGCACGCCACGCCCGACGAGGTGGGCGCCATGCGCCGGCTGCTCGATACCGCGATCGCATCGGTGCGGCGCATCGCCACCGACCTGCGTCCGCTGATCCTCGACGATCTGGGTTTCGGCGAGGCCGTGGCCTGGCAGACCGCGGAATTCGCCAAGCGCAGTGGGCTCGATATCGAAATCGATCTGCAGGCGCAGGAGCTGGTCAAGGACGATGTCGTGGCCACCGCGCTCTTTCGCATCGTGCAGGAATCGTTGACCAACGTCGTGCGCCATGCCGGCGCCACCAGCGTGCACGTGCGACTTGCCTCGGATGGATCCGACCTGGTGCTGACCGTGCGCGACAACGGCACGGGCATCACCGGGGGTCACCGCACGGGCAGCGGCATCGGGCTGGTCAGCATGCGCGAGCGGGCCACGGCGCTTGGCGGCCAGCTCAGGATCGTGGGCGAGCCGGGCGCCGGAACCACCATCGAAGTGACGCTGCCGCTGGGCCGGCCGGTACTGGAAAAGGAAACAGCATGAAGATAGAAGTTCTGGTCGCAGATGACCACGCCATCATCCGGGACGGCTTGAAGAAGATCCTCGCGGATACCGGCGACATGGTGGTGGCCGGTGAAGCAGCCAATGGCAACGCGGCGCTGGATAAGGTGCGCGAGCGCGACTGGGACCTGGTCGTGCTCGACATGTCGATGCCGGGGCGCAGCGGCCTCGAGCTGATCAAGCTGATGCGGGCCGAGCGGCCCAGGCTGCCGATCCTCGTCTTCAGCATGCACCAGGAAGAGCAGTTTGCCGTCCGGGCGATACGGGCCGGCGCTTCAGGCTATCTCTCGAAGGAAGGTGACAGCGACATGCTGTTGCCGGCGATGCGCAAGGTGGCAGCCGGCGGTGCCTTTGTCAGCGACAAAGTCGCGCAACTGCTGGCCACCGACGTTTCCAGGGGCGGCGACTGCGCACCCCATACGCTCCTGAGCGATCGCGAGTACGGCATCTTCAGCCGCATCGTGCGCGGCGCCAGCCTGACCGAGATCGCCGACGAGCTGTGCCTGAGCATCAAGACCGTCAGCACGCACAAGTCGCACATCCTGGGCAAGATGAACCTGGCCGGCCAGGTGGACCTGGTGCGCTACGCCATCGAGCACAGCCTGCTCGATCCGACTCGCGAATAGCGCTACCTCCTGCCGCGCACGCTCCTAGCCATCGGAAATATCCGATGGCTACTTTGAGCGGGTGCCGATAGGCAGGCGCCGTGCTTCCGATCAGTATCCGAGTTCAATCATGGCCGACGCTATGGCGAGACTGCGGCATACAGACTCGGCCGGGACGAGAAAATGAACGAGACATCCGCGACAAGATTTCCGCCGTGAAAGCAGCCCTGCTGCTGACGGCCTGAGTCATGTCCATTCCATCCAGTGATGCGCGAGTTTTCAAGCGTGGCCCCGGCTATCTGCGGCGCCTATGGGCGCGCCTGAACCGGCCCAGTAGCAGGTACTCGTTCCTGGCGATCTCGTCGGTCTTTTTCATCGGGGGAATCGTCTTCTGGGGCGGCTTCCACACCGCCGTGGACATGACCAACACCCTGGAGTTCTGCACCACCTGCCACGAGATGCGCGACAACGTGTACCAGGAATACAAGGAAACCGTCCATTAC
>DATNCB010000135.1:0-3839 GCA_035571715.1 Ramlibacter sp. | reverse complement strand
GAGTTCCAGGCCATCGGCATTGCCGTGGGGCAACAGATGAGCGCGGCGCTGAGCGGCAAGACAAGCGTCGACGCGGCGCTCAAGGCCTCGCAGAACGCGGCCGACCGCGAGATGAAAAAGGGCGGCTACTACAAGTAAGTCCCTGGCGAGCCGACGATGAACCGCTTCCTGCCCCGCGCGCTGATGGCGCCGGCGGTGGCCACGCTCTTCCTCTGGATGATCGTGCCGCTGTTGATGACCATCTACTTCTCGCTGATCCGCTACAACCTGATGCAGCCGGAGTCCATCGGTTTCGCAGGGCTGGCCAACTACGAGTACTTCGTCACGGATCCCTCTTTCGCCACGGCGGTGGGCAACACGCTGCTGCTGCTGGGCACCGTGATCGCCATCACCGTCGTCGGCGGGGTCGCTCTGGCCCTGCTGATCGACTCGCCCTTTCCCGGTCGTGGCGTGGTGCGCCTGCTGCTGATCTCGCCATTCTTCGTGATGCCGACCGTGAACGCGCTGCTGTGGAAGCACATGATGATGAATCCGATCTACGGCGTGCTGGCGCAGGTCTGGCTGTTCTTCGGCGCCGAGCCGATCGACTGGCTCACCGACTTGCCACTGGGCAGCGTGATCATCATGGTGGCCTGGCAGTGGCTGCCGTTCGCCACGCTGATCTTCATCACGGCGCTGCAATCGATGAACCGCGAACAGCTGGAGGCCGCGCGGATGGACGGCGCCAATTACCTGCAGCAATTGCGCTTCATGGTGCTGCCGCACCTGGGCCGTTCGATCGCCGTGGTGGTGATGATCGAGATGATTTTCCTCATGAGCGTGTTCGCGGAAATCTTTACGACGACCGGCGGCGGGCCGGGCGACGCCAGCACAAACATTGCCTTCCTGGTCTTCAAGCAGGCGCTGCTCAACTTCGACGCCGGCGTGGCCTCGGCCGGTGCCATGTTCGCGGTCCTGCTGGCCAACATCGCGGCCGTGTTCCTGATCCGCATGATCGGCAAGAACCTGGACTAGAAAATGAATCACCCCCGAAGTGCCTCCAGCGATGCCCCCTCGGGCTCCGCCCTCTCCCCCTTGAGGGGGCACCACCAGCGGCCCGGCGAAGCCGGTTCCGCGGTGGCCCACGAATGGCGCCGCCAAAGCGCCTCCTGGCTGCTGCGACTGAACGTCGCCCTCGTCGTGCGCACCGCAGCGGCGTGGCTGGTCACCTTGCTGCTGTTCTTCCCGCTCGGCTGGCTGATCCTCACGGCCTTCAAGACCGAGCTGCAGGCCATCAACGTGCCGCCGCTGTTCGTGTTCCCGCCCACGCTGGAAAACTTCGCGGAGGTCCAGCAGCGCAGCGACTACCTGCTGTATGCGAAGAACTCCATCATCACCAGCGTGTTGTCCACGCTGATCGGCCTGGCGATTGCGGCGCCCGCTGCCTACTCGATGACGTTTTTCCGTACCAAGCGCACCCGCGACATCCTGATGTGGATGCTGTCGACCAAGATGATGCCGGCGGTCGGTGCGCTGGTGCCGATCTACGTGCTGGCGCAGAAGAGCCAGCTGCTGGACACCCAGCTCGGGCTGATCATCGTCTTCACGCTGTCCAACCTGCCGATCATGGTCTGGATGCTCTATTCGCACTTCAAGGACATCCCCCACGAGATCCTGGAGGCTGCGCGCATGGACGGCGCCACGCTCTGGCAGGAGTGCCGCATGGTGTTGTTGCCGCTGGCCATGGGCGGGCTGGCCGCCACCGGGCTGCTGTGCCTGGTGCTGGCGTGGAATGAAGCGTTCTGGGCGCTCAACCTCACTTCCGCGAAAGCGGGCACGCTGGCCGCGCTGATCGCTTCGTATTCGAGTCCGGAAGGGCTGTTCTGGTCCAAGCTCTCGGCCGCGTCGCTGATGGCCATCGCGCCCATCGTCGTGTTCGGCTGGTTCACGCAGAAGCAATTGGTGCAGGGCCTGACCTTCGGCGCCGTGAAGTAAACGCACTCATCGGGAAGAACAAACATGTCATTTCTCCAATTGAAGGGCATCGACAAGGCGTTCGGCGACGTCCACGTCATCCAGGGCATCGACCTGGTGATCAACAGGGGCGAGTTCGTGGTCTTCGTCGGGCCGTCGGGCTGCGGCAAGTCGACGCTGCTGCGGCTGATCGCGGGGCTGGAGACGGCCACCGGCGGCTCGATCGAACTGGACGGGCGCGACATCACGCAATTGCCTTCCTCCAAACGCGACCTGGCGATGGTGTTCCAGAGCTATGCGCTCTATCCGCACATGAGCGTGTACGAGAACATGAGCTTCGCCCTGAGGCTGGCCAAGGCCGACCCGGCGGTGATCAAGGAGAAAGTCGAGCGCGCGGCGCAGATCCTCAACCTCGGGGCATACCTGCAACGCACGCCGCGCGAACTGTCGGGCGGCCAGCGCCAGCGGGTGGCGATCGGGCGGGCCATCGTGCGCTCGCCCAAAGTGTTCCTGTTCGACGAGCCGCTATCGAACCTGGATGCCGCGCTGCGCGGCCAGACCCGGGTCGAGATCGCCAAGTTGCACCGCGAGCTGGGCGCGACCACCATTTACGTGACGCACGACCAGGTCGAGGCGATGACGCTGGCCGACCGCGTGGTGGTGCTGCGCGAGGGCCGCATCGAGCAGGTCGGCACGCCGCTGGAACTGTATGACCGGCCGGCCAGCCGGTTCGTCGCGCAGTTCATCGGCACGCCGCAGATGAACGTGGTGGCGGCGACCGGGCTGCCGCAGCTGCAGACGGCCCTGGGCGTGCGGCTGCCCGGGGACGGCGCCGTCGGCTTGCGGCCCGAAAGCGTTTCGCTCAAGGCCCCGGGCCAGGGCCATTTCAACGGCCGGGTCGAGCTGGTGGAGGCGCTGGGCGCCGAAACCCTGATCTACGTGAGTACCGAGGGCGGCGCCCAGCTCACCTCGCGCCAGAACACGCGCACCGCGCTGCGTCCCGGCGACAGCGTCGGTGTGGAGCTGGACGCGAATGCGGCGCATCTGTTCGACGCGCAAGGGCATGCGATCGCGGCCGTGGCTGCGGCTTGATTGCGCACACGCAAGACCATGGCTGTCCCCGCTTCGGCTTCGCCGCTCGCGATGCTGCATCTCGGGCTGGGTTCCTTCCACCGCGCGCACCAGGCCGTGTACATGCAGCGGCTGCTGGATGCCGGCGACACCGCCTGGACGCTGGCCGCCGGTAACATCCGGCCGGACTTGGCCGAGACGATCGCCGCGCTGCAGGCCCAGCAAGGCGCCTATACGCTGGAGACCGTGACACCCGCCGGCCAGCGCAGCTACGCACGCATCACGGCCATCCAGAAGGTGGTGCCTTGGGACCTGGCGCTCGCCGGACTGGTCGCGCGCGGCGCCGATGCCGCTACGCGGATCATTTCCTTCACCGTGACCGAAGCCGGCTACTACCTGGATGGGCCGGGCCGGCTGGACGCAGTCGCCCCGGACATCGCGGCCGATCTCGTAGCAGCACGGCAGGGGCGGGCCGGCAGCACGATCTACGGCGCGCTCACGGCCATCCTGCGCGAGCGCATGGCGCGCGAGGCCGGCGGCGTCACCTTGCTGAACTGCGACAACCTGCGCCACAACGGCGAGCGCTCGCGTTCCGGGTTGCTGCAGTTCATCGAACAGGTCGGCGACGCGCGCCTGCTGGGCTGGGTGAAGGTCAACACGACCAGTCCCAATGCGATGGTGGATCGCATCACGCCGCGGCCCACGGCCGAGGTCGCGCAGCGCGTCAAGGCCGCTACCGGGCAGGACGATCCGGCCGCGCTGATGGCCGAGAGCTTCATCCAGTGGGTGGTCGAGGACCATTTCGTCAACGGCCG
>DATNCB010000134.1:0-1497 GCA_035571715.1 Ramlibacter sp. | reverse complement strand
GCGTGATCCAGCGCGTCGAGCATCTCGGTCATGATGCGCGCGACGTCGTTCAAGGCGAAGCGCTCGCCCTTCTCGAAGTAGTCGCGCAGCTCACGGCCCTTGACGAACTCCATCGCGATATAGGCAATGCGCTGCCCGGTCTTGGACGCGGCAGGCGCGAGCATCGTCGCTTCTTCGTCGCTCAAGTCCTCGGCGAAGTCTTCGCCGTATTCGTAGATCGCGACGATGCCGGGGTGATTCAGCCGGCCGGCGGCCTGGGCCTCGCGCTTGAAGCGCGCCATCAACGTGTCGTATTCGGTCCCGCCCAGCTGCGACGGCAGGATGGTCTTGATCGCGACGGTGCGTTCGATGACGGGATCGAACCCCTCGTAGACGATCCCCATCGCCCCCTTGCCCAGGGTGCGGCGGATCTGGTATTTGCCCAGCTTGTTCACAGTGTGCCGGCGATGCGCGGCATTTACTTGTACTTCGAGTCGATTTCCCACACCGTGGTTTGCACCAGGCGCTGCACCATCGTGTCCAGCCCGACGCCGCCCTTGGCCTGCTGCGACACGCCCATCACGCTGGAGGCGTTGGCGCCCACCTCCATCTTCAGTTCCTTGTAGCCCTGCGCCACCTGCTCGGTGGTGTTGGCGTCCATGATCTTGTAGCGCATGCCGATCAGCCAGACACCGGTCGATTCCTGCGTCTGGACCGAGCCCGTCACGTGGCCCGCGGCGCTGCCGCCCAAGCTGCCGCCGCCCAGCATCGACATCAGACCGCCCACCGCCCGGCCGTCGAAGCCCTTCTTGTTCTCGGCGATCTGCTCGGCTTTCAGGATGTCGAACTTGACGATCCACTGCGTCGTCTTGAGCTTGCCAATCTGCATGGTCTTGCGCGCGGCCTGCGGGTCACCCAGGTTGTAGGCCAGCGAGATCTCGTTCAGCAGGCTGCCCAGGTTGGCGCGTTCGAGGACGGCGAAGTTGGCTTGCGACAGTTCCAGCTCGCCGAAGTCGGCGATGTTGTTGGGGGCGAACTTCTGCAAGAACCCGGCGTTGTTGCTTTTGATTTCGCCGGGAATGACCACCAGCGCCGGGCCGCGTTTGGCTTTGTTCGTGTACTGCAGCTCCTGGTACGCCGCTGCATCGGCGGCCGCATTGGCCTGCTGCGAGGTGGAGCTGCCCGCGTTGGGCGACGGATTGCCGAAGACGGGCTGGGCCAGGGCCGCCGCGGCGCCAAGGCATGACAGCGCCGTGATGGCGCAGTAGCAAAGTGACTTCTTGTTCAACATGAATGCTTGCTCCTGGTTGTTGTTTGCTGCGATCACCGGCCGGCGGCATTCCGACAATAGTCGCTGTACAAGCGGGCCACAACCTCGTCAGCGCGCTCTTCGATCAACGTGAGCGCCATGCCCGAGACGTCGCTGCCGGCGTAGCTCTCGTTGTGGGCCGACGCGGTGGATACCGGTTTGCCGGATGCCTCGGACAGCGTGAAATCCAGGTTCACGCTGACCTGGTT
>DATNCB010000133.1:0-10806 GCA_035571715.1 Ramlibacter sp. | reverse complement strand
AAGGCGGCGCCGGCCAAGAAGACAGTTGTAAGGCCGGCCGCCAAGGCACCGGCAAAAAAAATGCCCGAGAAGACTTCAGCCAAGCCGGTCGCCAAGAAGGCGGTGCCGGTTCCCAAAGCCAAGCCGGCCGCCAAGGCCGCTATCAAACCCAAGGCAGCTCCTGCGAAGGCGGCCGCCAAGTCAAGACCGGCATCGCCCGCGCTCCCGCGCGCCATGCCGCCTCGCCCCGATGCCGCTACCTTGACCGCCGAGCCGGCACGGGCCACCAAACCCTCGGCGCGGCTGGCGCAGATCACGGTGCCTTCAATGGCCCAATCCGTGGCGTCAACCGCTGCCAAAGCAAGCTATACGCAAACGATGTCCCCTTCTGTCCTTGCCCCCCCACCGCTGATAGCGACCAAGAAAGACAGCAAGCTCGCCAACAACTGGAAGAGCAAGCCGGCCGAGGAGCTGACCGACGCCGAAGTGCTGGCGATGCCCGACTCGGAATACATGAACGAGAAGCAGATGGCCTTCTTCCGCTACAAGCTCGCGCAGCTCAAGCAGGAAATCCTCAATAGCGCAGGCGAAACGACCGAGCATCTGCGCGAGGACACCGTGATCGTGCCGGATCCGGCCGACCGGGCCACCATCGAGGAAGAGCACGCGCTGGAACTGCGCACGCGAGACCGCGAACGCAAATTGCTCAAGAAGATCGAGCAGTCGATCGCCCGCATCGACGCCGGCGACTACGGTTATTGCGACGAAACCGGTGAACCGATCGGTGTGGGGCGCCTGCTGGCGCGGCCTACCGCCACGCTTTCGCTCGAGGCCCAGCAGCGCCGCGAACTCAAACAGAAAATGTTCGGCGACTGATTCGCGCCCCATCCAGCAGTATCCAGCACCACGCCACTGCCATGCCGCCGAAGGAAGAAAGCACCGGCTTGTTCTCGAAGGTGGTGAAGTTCGTCAGAAACCCGACGACGAATTGGGCTGACCTCGACCAGCAGGAGGTCGATCGCGAGAGCAGCTACTCCAAGCAGATGCTCAAGGAGATGATCGAGCGCAAACGGCGCAACGATTTTGTCCGCAAGCGCGAGTTCGACATGCTGCGCAAGATGCGCCGCAGTGAGGTCATGGCGGGCCAGGATCCGGCGGCACGGCCTTCATTTTTCCAGAGCTCGATGCCGTCCAAGCCGGACGATCGGGCCACCACGCTCAAGAAGATCGACGAGATCGAGGCCCAGATGTCGATGCAATGGTGGAAGACCAAGCATGGCGACGTGTCGAGCCGCGGCGGCAGCAGCACCAACTTTCCGATGTCCTCGCACGCGCCGCCGGAGGCGATTGGCCGCGCGGCGGGCGAATCGCCGACCGGATCGACGGCGTACACCAAGACCGTGCCCCAACCGCTGGGTGATGCGAAGCAGGCGCAACCAGCAGCACCGCCTGAATTCGAGCCCATGCTGGCCGCTGTCATACCGGTAGCATCCGAGGCGGCCCCGCGCACCGGGATGACGCCTCTCGCGCCCGCTGACGCACCCCCGAAATTCCCCGCTGCCGCGCAGACTCGCACCGGGCAGCGCACGGCTGGCCCGGGAGCGAGAGCGGCTCCGCCGAGCATCTCGGCTGTGACCCCATCCACCGGGCCTCCCTCCGAGCCAGTGAGCTCCAGCACGGGCTTTTCTGCCTCGAAGCTGTTCGCCATCGATGTGGAAGAGTTCGCGCACGATCCGGAACTCGAAGAGGCTTCGATCCGTTTTGCCAACGGCGACGACGCGGGCGCCGAGGCCGGACTGATGGAGATCCTGGCTCCGCAGGGAGCCCGGATCGACCATGACGAAACCTGGCTGACCCTGTTCGACCTGTACCGCGCGACGGGGCGACAGGACCGGTTCGAGACGGCCGCGATCGATTTCGCGGGCCGGTTCGGCCGTTCCGCGCCACAGTGGTTCTCGATTCCCGAGGCCGTCGGCCGGATGCACACGCCATCGAGTGCGGCTGCGTCAGGCGCCCAGCAACCCGCCCAGTGGACCTGTCCGGCGACCCTGGGCACCCAGACCGTGGTCGCGATGGCGGCCGCGCTGGCCAAGGCACAGCCGCCGTGGCGTTTGAGCTGGGCCAAGCTCAACACGATCGACGTGGGCGCCGTCGAAAGCCTGACGCGCCTGTTCACGCAATGGGCCAGCCAGCCGGTGCAACTGCGTTTCATCCGCTCGGACAACTTCGAAAAGGTGCTCAAGAGCGCCACGCCGTCGGGCGACAAGAGTGTAGATCCCGCGTGGTGGAAGCTTCGCATGGAGGTGCTGCGCGTAATGCATCGCCCGGACGAATTCGAGTTGGTCGCGCTGGACTACTGCGTCACCTACGAGGTTTCGCCGCCGTCGTGGGACAGCGCGCGCTGTGAGTTCAAGCCGCTGCAGGAAGACGGCAGCTATGCGGCGGGCCACACGATCGTCGGCGAGGCTTTCCACGATTCGCTGTCCTCGGGCATGAGCATGGGCTATAGCGATACTCATCAAGGGCCGGCGTCGCAGATGTCCAATATCTCGACCGTCGAGTTGGCCGGTCAGATCCTGGGCGATGCAACCGAAGCGCTGGAAATGCTGGAGAACAAGATGATGGGCGCCGACATCATGGTGATTTCCTGCTCGCGGCTGATCCGCATCGATTTCTCGGCGGCGGGCAGCCTGCTCAACTGGGTGACGTCGCGCCAAGTGGAAGGCCGCCAGGTCCAGTTCGTGGAAGTGCACCGGCTGGTGGCGGCGTTCTTCAACGTCATCGGGATCAGCGAGCACGCCCGGGTCCTGGCACGCACGGACTGAAACGCTTGCCTGGCGCGCCCGGCTTGCAATCCTCGGGCAACACCCCAAGCTGAGGCTTCATGGAACAATTTCACGGCACGACCATCCTGAGCGTGCGGCGCAAGGACGCAGCTGGGCGCTGGCAGGTAGCGATCGGCGGCGATGGCCAGGTGACGCTGGGCAACGTGGTCGTCAAGGGCACGGCCCGCAAGGTACGCAAGCTCTATCACGACAAGGTCATCGCCGGATTTGCCGGCGCTACCGCCGACGCCTTCACCCTGTTCGAGCGCTTCGAGGCCAAACTGGAAAAGCACCAGGGTCAACTGGTGCGGGCGGCCATCGAGCTGACCAAGGACTGGCGCACCGACCGCGTGCTGCGCCGCCTGGAAGCCATGCTGGCGGTGGCCGATACCGAAGCGTCCCTGATCATTACCGGCAGCGGTGATGTGCTCGAGCCCGACCACGGCATCATCGCGATCGGCTCGGGCGGCGCGTATGCGCAGGCGGCGGCCAAGGCGTTGCTCGACAACACCGAACTGGGCGCGAAGGAGATCGTCGCGAAGTCTCTGGAGATCGCCGCGGAGCTGTGCATCTACACCAACATGCATCACACGATCGAGACACTCTGAAGTCAGGGGCTAGCCCCTAGCCCCGTAGCCCGTAGCCCCTTCCCCTATGTCCTCCATGACTCCCCAGGAAATCGTTTCCGAACTCGACCGCCATATCGTCGGCCAGGGCGACGCCAAACGCGCCGTTGCCATCGCGCTGCGCAACCGATGGCGCCGCCAGCAGGTCGACGAAAAGTTGCGCGGCGAAATCACGCCCAAGAACATCCTCATGATCGGCCCCACCGGTGTGGGCAAGACCGAGATCGCCCGCCGGCTGGCCCGGCTGGCCGAGGCGCCCTTCATCAAGGTCGAAGCGACCAAGTTCACCGAGGTGGGCTACGTCGGCAAGGACGTCGATTCGATCATCCGCGACCTGGCCGAGATGGCGGTGAAACAGACCCGCGTGGCCGAGATGCGCAAAGTCCGCTCGCGTGCCGAAGACGGGGCGGAAGACCGCATCCTGGACGTACTGGTGCCGCCGCCGCGCACGGGAGAGGCGGCGGGCGAGGGCACGGCGCGACAGGCCTTTCGCAAGAAACTGCGCGAGGGCGTGCTCGACGACAAGGACGTGGAGATCGAAGTCGCAGAGCCGCGCGCGCAGCTCGAAATCATGGGTCCCGCCGGCATGGAAGAGATGACCGAGCAGCTGCGCGGCATGTTCGGCCAGTTAGGCGGTGCCAAGCGCAAGACCCGCAAGGTCAAGATTGCCGAGGCGATGAAACTGCTCACCGACGAGGAGGCCGCCAAGCTCGTCAACGAGGACGAGATCAGGGCGGCCGCCATCCACAACGCCGAGCAGAACGGTATCGTCTTCATCGACGAGATCGACAAGGTCGCGTCGCGTTCAGGGTTCAGCGAAGGCGGTGGCGGAGCGGACGTATCGCGCCAGGGCGTGCAGCGCGACCTGTTGCCCCTGGTCGAGGGCACGACCGTGTCGACGAAATACGGGCCGGTGAGAACCGACCATGTCCTGTTCATCGCAAGCGGGGCGTTCCACCTCTCCAAGCCCAGCGACCTGATTCCTGAACTGCAGGGCCGCCTGCCGATCCGGGTCGAACTGCAGTCACTGTCGGTGCAGGACTTCGAAGCGATCCTGACCCAGACCCATGCGTCGCTGGTCAAGCAATATCAAGCTTTGCTGGCGACCGAGGGCGTCTCGCTGGAATTCAAACCCGAGGCGATCACGCGGCTGGCGAACATCGCGTACGAGGTCAACGAGCGCACCGAGAACATCGGCGCACGCCGGCTGGCCACGGTGATGGAACGGGTGCTGGACGAGGTCAGCTTCGACGCCACCCGGCTGTCTGGCCAGACCGTGACGATCGATGCGGCTTACGTCGACGGGCGACTGAAGGACTTAAGTCGCGACGACGATTTGTCGCGCTACATCCTCTAAACACCGCATCGCTGCTGAGGAAACACTTTCACAGCAGAGGCTAAGTGGTTCATTTAGAACGGAATTTGCTTAATTTCGGGATGCAAAAGCCGACCGTAAGTCCTTGATTCCATTACAAAATTGGCGCAAGTTCCAGCTTGCGCCGCTGTGTTTTCCTGCTACAGTGCAAAAAAGTGCAATTAAGTGGTGAATAGTGCCTTCGCACACTCACCGTTTGCATTTCTACTGTAGCAAGGGCTCACACAGGTGTTTCAAGGCGCGTCATCACTCAGTCTCGATGCCAAAGGTCGGCTTTCAGTGCCGACCCGGCATCGCGATGTCCTGGGCGCGATCGCCAGCAACCAGCTCACCATCACGCGACATCCGCACGGTTGCCTGATGATATTTCCCCGGCCGGAATGGGAAAAATTCCGCGACCGTATCGCAGCGTTACCAATGGATGCCCAGTGGTGGAAGAGAATCCTGCTTGGTAATGCGATGGACGTGGAGCTCGACGGCACCGGCCGCGTGCTCATCTCGCCCGAACTGCGCGCAGCGGCGGGCATCGAGAAGGAAACCATGCTGCTGGGCATGGCCAGCCACTTCGAGCTTTGGGACAAGGCAACGTACGAGGCCAAGGAAGCGGAAGCGATGCGCGGCGCAATGCCCGACGTATTGAAGGAATTTTCTTTTTGAGAGCAGGCGGTGGACAGCACATGGCAACACACCACCGTCTTGTTGAACGAAGCAGTAGCAGCTCTTCTCACCAAGCCGGATGCGACCTATGTCGATGCGACCTTCGGGCGCGGCGGCCACTCGCGCCTGATCCTTGCGAAGCTGTCCGAGCGCGGGCGGCTCATCGCTTTCGACAAGGATCCCGAAGCGATTGCAGCGGCGAGCCGCCTTGCCGACCCGCGCTTCTCGATTCGTCACGCGGGCTTTCGCCATCTGGACGAGTTGCCGGCCGCGAGCGTGGCCGGCGTCCTGCTGGACCTGGGCGTGAGCTCGCCGCAGATCGACAACCCGGCGCGAGGCTTCTCGTTTCGCTCGGATGGTCCGCTGGACATGCGCATGGATACGACGCGCGGCGAGAGCGTGGCGCAGTGGCTCGCCGCGGCGCCGGCCGCTCAGATCGCGGAGGTGATACGTGACTACGGTGAAGAACGGTTTGCTGCTCCGATTGCAAAGGCGATTGTTGCTCGCCGACAGGAACGGGGCGCTCTTGCAACCACCGCCGAACTGGCCCAGCTCGTGGCTGGCGCGGTCAAAACCCGCGAGCCGGGCCAGGATCCTGCAACGCGCACATTTCAGGCTCTTCGGATTTTTATCAACGCCGAGCTTGAAGAGCTGCAACAGGCGCTAGAGGCCAGCTTGGACATCCTGCAACCCCAGGGGCGGCTCGTGGTGATCAGCTTCCATTCGCTGGAAGACCGCATCGTCAAGCAGTTCATCGCGCGGCACTCGCGCGAGGTGTTCGATCGCCGCGTTCCGTTCGCGCCGCCCAAAGCGATGAAGCTGAAGGCGATGGAGCGCGTCAAACCGTCGGCGGCCGAAGTGGCGGCCAACCCACGCTCGCGCAGCGCCATCATGCGGGTTGCCGAGAGGACGCAAGCATGATGCACGTCCACGCATATCACTCCCTCTCCCGCCTGCGGGAGAGGGCCGGGGTGAGGGCCGCATGATGCGCCTCAATCTCCTCCTGCTGATCGCGCTGATCGCGAGCGCGCTGTACCTCGTGCGCACGCAGTACGAGTCGCGCCGGCTGTTCACCGAAATCGACAAGGCCGTGAGCGACGCGCACAAGCTCGAGACGGAGCACGAGCGCCTGCAGGTGGAAAAGCGCGCGCAGGCCACGCCGCTGCGCGTGGAGAAACTGGCGAAAGAGCAGCTGCAGATGCGCAATGCATCGCCGGCCATCACGCAGTACGTCACCAAGGGCGGCGCGGCAGCTTCGGCTACGGGCGCGGGGATGCCATGAGCCGCAGCGTCGCTTACAGCTCCAGTCCATTGCTGGCGAGCAGGACCCCCGTATGGCGCAGCAAGTTCATCGTGGGGGCAATCGCAACGGGCTTTCTTGCGCTGGCTGGCCGCGCGGCCTGGGTCCAGGTTTTCGCCAATGAGTTTTTCCAGAAGCAGGGCGAAGTCCGGTTTGCCCGCACCCTGGAACTACCGGCGAATCGCGGCCGCATCCTGGACCGCAATGGGCTGTTGCTCGCGACCAGCGTTCCGGTGCCGAGCATCTGGGCGATTCCCGAGGACGTGGAGCGCGATGCCTCCAAGCTGGCGCATCTGGCCGCGCTGCTGGGAATGTCGACGGCGGAACTCGACCGCAAGCTCGAGGACGAGGACAAGACTTTCGTCTGGCTCAAGCGCCAGGTCGACGAGTCCGTCGCGCAGCAGGTGGCCGCGCTGCAGATCAAGGGCATCTACCAGCGCAAGGAATACAAACGGCGGTACCCCGAAGGCGAAGCCGCCGCGCATGTGGTGGGATTCACCAATGTCGAGGACCGGGGCCAGGAGGGCATGGAGCTGGCGTTCAACAACGAACTGGCCGGACGGCCCGGCTCGCGCCGCGTGATCAAGGACCGCCTGGGCCGCGTGGTGGAGGACGTGGGCGACCAGTTGCCGCCGGTGGATGGGCGCGACCTGCAACTCTCGATCGACAGCAAGGTGCAGTTCTTCGCGTACCAGAAATTGCGCGACGCAGTGCTGGAGCACAAGGCGAAGGCCGGCAGCGTCGTCGTGCTGGACGCGGCCACCGGCGAAGTGCTGGCGCTGGCCAATTTTCCGAGCTACGCGCCGAATCGGCGCCAGGCCCTCACCGGCGAGCAGTTGCGCAACCGCGCGCTCACGGATGTGTTCGAGCCGGGCTCGACGATGAAGCCCTTCACCATCGGGCTGGCGCTCGAGACCGGGCTGGTCACGCCGCAAACGCAGATCCAGACCGCACCTGGTTATGTCGTGATCAGCGGCATGAAGATCTCGGATTCGCACGCGCATGGGCTGCTCACCGTGCAGGAGGTGATCCAGAAGTCCAGCAACATCGGCACGCTGAAGATCGCCATGCAGATGCAGCCGCGCCAAATGTGGGAGCTGTTCACCGAGGCCGGCTTCGGCCAGAAGCCGCAGATCACTTTTCCCGGCGCGGTGAGTGGTCGCCTGCGGCCCTACAAGAGCTGGCGGCCGGTGGAGCAGGCCACCATGTCCTACGGTTACGGGATGTCGGCGTCGCTGTTCCAGATGGCCCGCTCCTACACCGTGTTCGCGCACGACGGCCAGATCATTCCCGCCACATTGCTCAAGACGAACGAGCCTGCTGTTGGCGTGCGGGTGTTTTCGCCGAAGACGGCGGCGGCGATGCGCACCATGCTGCAGATGGCCGCCGGGCCGGGCGGTACCGGGCCGAAAGCACAGACGGTGGGCTATTCGGTCGGCGGCAAGTCGGGCACGGCCTACAAACAGGTGGGCAAGGGCTATGCCACCAACAAGTACCGTTCCTGGTTCGTTGGTATCGCGCCGATCGACAAGCCGCGCATCATCGTGGCGGTCATGCTGGACGAGCCGTCGGCGGGCAAGTATTTCGGCGGCGAGGTCGCCGCGCCGGTGTTCAGCACGACGGTGCAGCAGACGCTGCGGATGCTGGGCGTGCCGCCCGACATGAACGTCAAGCCACAGATTGTGGTCGAGGCGGTGGAAGAGTCGTTCTGATGCTGCAACTCCACAGCCCCCAGGAAGCAGCCGGTTGGCTGCACAACCGCGTTACCGGAACGCTGCACTGCGACAGCCGCCAGATCGGCGTGGGCGATGGTTTCGTCGCGTGGCCGGGCGCGGCCACCGACGGGCGCAACTATGTGCCTTCGGCGCTCGCGCAGGGCGCTGTTGCGTGCCTGGTCGAGCAGGAGGGCGCGGACGCTTTCGCTTTCGACTCGCCAGCGATCGCCGCCTATTCGCAGCTCAAGGCCGCCACCGGACCGATCGCGGCCGCGTACTTCGACGCTCCCACGGAGCGCCTGGCGGTCCTCGCCATCACCGGCACCAACGGCAAGACATCCACGGCCTGGTGGCTGGCGCAGGCGCTGTCGAATCTGCAGCCATCCGCCATTCCCTGCGGCCTCATCGGCACGCTCGGCACAGGACGGCCACCCGATGTCGACTTCGTGGGCCTGACCACGCCCGATCCGGTGCTGCTGCAGCGCCAGTTCCGGCGCTTCCTCGACGACGGGCTGCAGGCCTGCGCGATCGAGGCTTCGTCGGTGGGCATCGTCGAGCGGCGGCTGGACGGCACCCACATCCGCGTGGCCGTGTTCACCAACTTCAGCCAGGACCACCTGGACTACCACGGCACGATGGAGGCGTACTGGGACGCGAAGGCCGAACTGTTTCGCTGGCCCGGCCTGCAAGCTGTGGTCGTCAACATCGATGACGAGAAAGGGTTGACGCTGCCGCAATCGTTCGACCCTGGCGTGGACCTGTGGACCACATCGTGCGAACAACCGGCCCGGCTGCAGGCCACCGATATCGATTACGGCGGACACGGGCTGCGCTTCGTGGTGCAGGAAGGCGAGCAGCGCCACCCGCTGGAAACCCGGCTGATCGGCCAGTACAACGTGTGCAACCTGCTGGGAGTGATCGGCGCCATGCGCGCGGTCGGCGTGGGGTTGGAGCAAGCCGTGCAAGCCTGCGGCAGCCTGCTGCCGGTTCCCGGCCGCATGGAGCGTTTGAGCGAGCCCGGCAAGCCGATCGTTGCCGTCGACTACGCACACACGCCCGACGCTCTGGACAAGGCATTGCAGGCACTGCGGCCGCTGGCGCAGCAGCGCGGCGGCAAGCTCTGGTGCGTGTTCGGCTGCGGCGGCGACCGGGACCCGACCAAGCGTCCGCTGATGGCCGCCGTGGTGGAGAAAAACGCCGACCGGGTCGTGGTCACCAGCGACAACCCGCGCAGCGAGAAGCCCGAGAACATCATCAGCCAGATCCTGCTGGGGCTGTCGCACAACGAGTGCGTGCAGGTGCAGGCCGACCGCGCGCTGGCGATTGCCGAAACCGTGGCGGCGGCGGCACCCGAGGACGTGGTGCTCCTGGCCGGCAAGGGCCATGAGGATTACCAGGAAGTGGCGGGCGCCAAGCATCCGTTCTCCGACAAGGTCCATGCGCAAGCCGCGCTGGATGCAAGGAGCGCAGCATGAGCAGCATGTTCACGCTGTCCCAGGCGCTGCCATGGATCCCGGGCGGCGCACTGGCAGGCGACGGCGGCGTGTGTGTGGAGCGGGTGCACAGCGACACCCGCACGCTGCAGCCCGGCGACCTGTTCGTCGCGCTCAAGGGCGAACGTTTCGACGCCAACGATTTCCTCGCGGAAGCGCAAGCCAAAGGCGCGGTCGCGGCAATCGCCCATCGCGGCAAACTGCCGCCGGGTTTTCCGGGCATCGAGGTCGACGATACGAAGATTGCGCTCGGTTCGCTCGCCGCCGCCTGGCGCACGCTGTTCGCGCTGCCACTGATCGCGGTGACCGGCAGCAACGGCAAGACCACGGTCACACAGATGATCGCGTCCATCCTGCGTGCCTGGCAACCCGACGCGATGCTGGCTACACAGGGCAATTTCAACAACGACATCGGGCTGCCGCTCCAACTGCTGCGGCTGCGCTCCGAACACCGCATTGCCGTGCTCGAACTGGGCATGAACCATCCCGGCGAGATCGCCTACCTGGCGGGCATCGCGAGGCCTACGGTGGCCCTGGTAAACAACGCGCAGCGTGAGCACCAGGAATTCATGGCCACGGTGGAAGCGGTGGCGCGCGAGAACGGGTCGGTGTTCGCCACCCTCGGGCCGAGCGGTGTGGCCGTGTTCCCGGCGGATGAAGAGTTCACCGCGCTGTGGCTGCAACTGGCCCGTTCGCGCGCCTGCATGATCTTTGGCGGCGAGCACGCCGACATCGTGCTCACCGGCGCCCAGTGGCAAGGCGGCCATTGGCAGGTCGGCGTGAAAACGCCGGCCGGGCCGGTGGCTTACAGCCTGCACATCGCCGGCCGCCACAAC
>DATNCB010000132.1:0-1640 GCA_035571715.1 Ramlibacter sp. | reverse complement strand
TTCGAACGCGTGAAGCAACTCGTTCACGCATTGCGGCAGGAACACCGACTTCAACAAGAAATGGTTGAGGCAGAACGCGATGTCGAAGGCCGGGTCGCCGTACCAGGCGCATTCGGCGTCCAGCAACACCGGCGCGTCGGGTCCCACCAAAATGTTCTTCGGACTGACATCGCCATGGACCAGGGCAATTCTGGCGCGCCCGGTGCGCGTAGCGAGCGCACTGAGCTGCTCTTGCAGATCGGAATGACGCACCGCAGTGGCCAACAGATACGGTTCCAGCCGCAGCGCGTGAAAATTGTCCAGCGTGTCGAACGCCGCCGCAACATTCTCGCGGCCGGCTGTTGCGTTGTGCAGCGTGGCAAGCAAGTGCCCGACCTGCGCCGCCGTTCCCACATCCACCTTGCCGGCGAGCAGTTGCTCCTTCCACAGCGGATAACGGTCCGCGCTCAGGAAGGCCATCGCGAACAAGCCCAGCTTCGCGTCGTGCGCCAGGGGCGTGGGAACGGACCACGGGACAATCCCCGCGGCCAGCCGCAGCCACTCCCATTCATACCGGTTGCGCGACACCGGCGCATGCCAGTCGGAACCGACCCGCAGCTTCGCGAGCGCGCGCTTGACGCAAATGCTGCGGCCCGGCAGGTCGACGCGCCAGATGTCGGAGGACACGCCGCCTCGAAGCGGCGTCCAGCTGCGCTCTTCTGCCGGCACCGCCAGCCGTTGCAGATGCAAAAAGCGGTCGAGCTCGGGCTCGCGCGGACGCGCCGGGCTATCGGGGTCCATCCCAGCCTCGCAGGCGCGTTGTGCCGGCGTACTGTGCGCCGCTATGTTCCTCGATGCGCAGCAGCTGGTTGTACTTGGCCACCGTGCTCGACGTGCGCAGCGATCCGATCTTGATCTGGCCGGCGGCGCTGCCCACGGCAATGTCGGACATGAACGCGTCTTCGGTTTCGCCCGAGCGCGCCGATACGATGGTGGCATAGCCGGCGCCGCGGCCCAGGGCGATCACGTCGAGCGTGCCGGTGAGAGTCCCATTCTGGTTGGCTTTCACGAGGACACCATTGGCAACGCTGCCCTCGATGCCGCGCGCGAGCCGCGTGGCGTTGGTGGCGAACAGGTCGTCGCCAACGAGCTGCACCCTCTCGCGCAGCGTGCGTGTGAGCTGGGTCCAGCCGTTCCAGTCTTCCTCGTCCAGAGCGTCTTCGATCGAGACGACGGGAAATCGCTCCGTCCAGTCGACAAACATCTCGACCATCTCTGCCACGCTTCGCTCGAGTCCTTCCCTGGCGAAGACGTAGCGGCCGTCCTTGCCCTTGAGCGTGCTCGCCGCGACGTCGATGGCGATGGCGACGTCTTCACCGGGCCTGAGGCCCGCCTTCTCGATGCACGCCATCAGCATCCGCAGCGCGTCGGGGCCCGATTCCAGCCCGGGGCTCAAGCCTCCTTCGTCGGCCAACAGGGTCGGCAAACCGCGCGACCGGGCGACATCGGCGGCCGCCGTGCGGACGCGGGCCAGCAGATGCAGCGCCTCGCTGAAGCTGCTCGCGCGAACGGGTATGACAAGAAAATCCTGCACGTCCATGCCGCGGCCCGCATGCAATCCACCGCTCAGGACATTCATCATCGGCAGCGGTATCACCGGA
>DATNCB010000131.1:0-1633 GCA_035571715.1 Ramlibacter sp. | reverse complement strand
GAGAGGGAGCAAGACCTTGCGGGTGATCTTGACCAGCGTTATCGCCCGCATTCCATCCGGGTCGTCCTTGGCGACGACTTTGACGCGGCGCTCGCCGTCGGCCTGAAGGAACTTGTGAAGCGGCACATCGATGACTTTCCGGTTCGCGGGCCAGGCGCCGACAACCAGGGCCAGGTAGGTCTTGCCGGTCTCGCGCCCGCGGAACTGGTCCTGCAGCCGGGTCAGGGCCGAGCGCTTCTTCGCCACCAGCAGGATCCCGGAAGTTTCGCGGTCGAGCCGATGCACGAGTTCCAGGAACTTCATGCCGGGGCGCGCCTGGCGCAACTGTTCGATCACGCCAAAGCTGACGCCGCTGCCCCCGTGCACCGCCACACCGGCCGGCTTGTCAATGGCAATCAGGTGCTCGTCCTCGAACAGGACGGGGAACTCGCGCGCCGGTGCCGGCTTGTCCAGCTTTTGCGCCACCTTCTCCGAAATCCGCACCGGCGGCAGCCGCACCACATCACCCTTTGCCACTCGTGTGTCCGCTGCTGCCCTGCCCTTGTTCACCCGCACTTCGCCGCTGCGAATGATCCGGTAGACATGGGTTTTGGGCACGCCCTTGAGCCGCCGGATCAGAAAGTTATCGAGCCGCTGGCCGGCGGATTCTTCGTCAACCTCGACTATTTTGACCTGCACGCTTGCAGGAGACGGCGCGCCCCCTATAATCTGTTTCACTAGCGTAACGCTGTAAGTGGTTGATTTGCCTTGGAGTTTAGTCCACGCACTGCCACCGGCCACGCTGGAAGGTCGATGCCATCGTGACCCTCGCGCGCAGATTGCCAGCCAGATGCTGGCGATGGCCCGCCAGGGTTTCGGTCAAGCCGGCACTTTGAAACACTGATACGGAATACCAGTCCGCAAGCCCAGGCTTTGCGGACGGATCAAAGCGAGAACTCCTGTGTTGTTGGCGATCTTCATGACCTGCTGGCGGTGGCTCACAGCCCCGTTTGAAGGCATGGCATCGCCGCCGGCCCGCGTCAAGCGGGCTGCACACGCTGCGATATTTGCAGCACCCCAGGTCTGCCGTTATGGCGGCCCGTTCTTCGCCCCCATCCACGAGCCCTTGCCACGCCTGCTGAGTTAGCTCTCGGCAGCCGCGTTGCATCCCCGGCAATTCCATAGTTTCGAAGCGTCTGCAGGCAACGAGTCCGCGCCCTTCAAGGGCGCGTTTACTGTTGTGAAAGTGACGCAATATGAAGCGCATGCTGATCAACGCCACGCAGGCGGAAGAACGCCGGCTGGCGATCGTCGATGGACAAAAACTCCTCGACTATGAAATCGAAATCGAAGGGCGCGAACAGCGCAAGGGCAATATCTACAAGGCCGTGGTGACGCGGGTGGAGCCCTCGCTCGAAGCCTGCTTCGTCGATTACGGCGAAGACCGCCACGGGTTCCTGCCGTTCAAGGAAATCTCCAAGACCTATTTCGCCCAGGGCGTGCCGGTGTCCCAGGCCCGCATCAACGACGCGATCAGGGAAGGGCAGGAGCTGCTGGTCCAGGTCGAAAAGGAAGAACGCGGCAACAAGGGTGCGGCCCTGACCACGTTCGTTTCATTGGCCGGCCGTTACGTCGTGCTGATGCCCAACAACCC
>DATNCB010000130.1:0-5317 GCA_035571715.1 Ramlibacter sp. | reverse complement strand
GCCTTTCTGGTAGACGCGGCCGTCGCCGTGGGCGCCCCCGATGCCGATGCCGAGCTTGCCGATCGTGGGGAAGACCGCGTAGCCATACGAGGTCTTGAAGAACTTGCCGCTCTCGTCGGCTTTTTTGAACATCGCAACGGTTTCGTCATATTGATCGGCCCAGACGGGCTCAATCCAAGACGCCCAGCCGAACGCAGCCACCGCAACGGCCAACGCCGTACGGCGATTGATCCCATTCATGCTGATATCTCCTTGGGTTCAGTGAGCAAAGTGCGGGTGCCTCTTGTTGACTGTTCTTGGGCACAGGACCCAGCGTGTCCGTGCCAGAATTAAGTTTAGCTCCTGCACGGCGGGCATGGACATTGGTCCAAAGCCGCGAAACTCGAGCATGAAAACAGCTCATCTGCAGACATTTCTTTCCCTGGCTCTTGACCCCGCGACTGGAAGGCGCGGGGTTCTTAACGAGCGATTCGAATTCGTCACGGCATGATGGAAGACCACGCTGTCGAGTGCCTTACTCGACAGTAGCCGGCGAAAGATCTGGCGATGGTGCGGACAGCCTCTTGCCATACCTGGAGCAAAGTCGCAAGTCCAAGCCTTCCGCCAATCAGGGCAGATCTCGCCGTGTCGGCTAAAGCTTCTTGCGATCGCGCTGCGGCGCGGCTGCGAGCGCAGTTCGTCCATCGCAGCCATGGCCCGCTTGAAAACGTCGTTGGCAGCTGAATGTCTTTGACAGTGACAGCGGTCTTTCGTCGTTAGTGGGTCAACAACAGCAGCCGACCCTGAGCAGTCGCCCGCGACATCGATTTCGAAGTCCGGAAGCGGTCGCCGGAAACTTCGACTGTACGAGAGAAGGAGGCAGAGCCGCGGGCCGGCCCCCTTCTGCCGCCTCTGGTTACTACGGCTTGTGAGCGACGTCCACACCGAGCCTGGTGCCGAGCGCGTGGCAGCCTTCGCACGATTCAAACACCTTGCCTCCATAAAGCAGATCGCTCTGTGTCGCGGTGCCGAACGAGGCGCCCACGGTCTTGACGTGGGTCTGGACCGCCTTGGCGTCATGGCATGACGTGCAGGTCGCGGCCTTCGGCGAGATCACCAGCCAGTTCAGCGGGTCGGTCATGCCGGTCGCCTTGAAGACGACGGAGCCGAGCACGCTCTTGTCCTGCTTCCACGAGTCCTTCACGTGGCAGTTCGCGCAGTTGCCGATCGGAGCCGGGTAGGCCACTTCGGCGGTGAAGTTGTCGGTCACGCCCGGGTACAGGCTGCCGTCCGGCCGCGTCACGCACGTGCCCGTACCGAGCGGCTGTCCGCCTGCGACCTTGTTCGTGCCGTCCTTGTTGTATTCGCCACCGACATTCATGCAGTGCGTGAACGGATAGGCGCGTTTGGCGCCGCCATGGATCCCATGGATGAACCGCTTCGCCTGATAGGACTCGTGCAGGAAGTTGCTGGTGTTGCCGGCCGCGAGCTGGCTGTCGCCCGCGATCGGGCCCGTGCTGCCGTCGGTCATCAGCGTGTAGGCGGCCGGCAGGTTGGCGTTGTGGCAAACGGAGCAGCCTTCGGAATTGTTCCGCGCGCCCTTGTGGAAGTCAGGCTTATTGCCGGCGCCGGTCGGCAGGCCGAGGATGCCGTGGCAGTTGTTGCAGGCGTCGTTGCTGACGATCTGGCGGCGCGCGGCCGCAGTCGAAGCGGCGCCCGTGGCGATGTTGACTTCGTAGATCGCGTTCTTGACCGGCACGTACGCCAGGTCGGCGCTGGTGCGGGCCGGAACGGCGCCAATCGGCGTGCGGCTCGACGGGTCGAGCCTGCGCTCGGCCACGGAGCCAGTCATCAGCAAGCGGGCATTGCCCTTGGCGCCGGCGGGGACCTGGATGTCGGCAGTGTAGTGATGGCTGCCGTCGTCCGTGCCGCGGTACATTGCCCAGCCAGCGCCGCTCGCGGTCACATCGTCAGCGGTGATGCCGGCCAGCGTTTCCGCGCCAACTTGCAGCGAGAACGTGCCGAACCTGTCCGGCGGGTTAGCCGGGAGAGTCGGCGGAAGCACGGCGTCCCAACGGTAGTTCGTGTTGCATCCGGGGATCGAAGCGCCGGCAAGATCCGTTGTGGCGGTTCCGGAGCAGCCCTCACGCAGGTCATACGCCACGCCGGTGGCGGGATTCACGACGGCGTACTTCACGGTCAGCAGGCCGGTGGCGGTGGCCGTCGCGGCTTTCTTGAGTGTGACGCTTTCGATCTTGCCCTGGTACAGCGCCGCGTTGGCCAATTCCTGGACCCAGTGCACCTTGTCGGCGCCGAGCGAACCACCGGCGACGTGGCACGAGCGGCAAGCGGAATTCGGAATGGCGGCCAGCGAGGCGCCGATCTTCATCATGGTGACGTGGGTCGAGTACCAGGTGCCGCCGGAGCCGGACACGTGGCAGCTCAGGCACGCTTCCTTGCTGGGCACGCTCTTCCAGTTGTCGCCCTGGGGCGTGCCGGGATTCGCGCCGTCATGGCATTTGGCGCAGTTCCTCAGCGGCTGCGGGAAGCCGACGTCCGAGTAGTCGTACTTGATGTCGAAATAGCCCCAGATGGCGTAGTCCTCGCCGTTCTCATGCAGCATCCTGCCCGCATGGATCTTGTGCACCATGGTGGACAGCGTGAGCACGTTGCCGCTGTTGGCGTCGGCCGACCCGGGGTTGTGGCACATCACGCAGAACTGCGTGTCGACGTAGGCGCTGCCGTGCAGCGAGAGCTTGTCGTGGCAGGTGTTGCAGACGGCCACGTCGACCATCTTGCGCGTCTGGCTCGCGCCGGCCGGGACCGACTTGCCGTTGGCATCGAGGGTGAAGTCGAAGTAAGGATTGACGCGGATGGTTTCGCCTGCGGCATTGACGTAGTTCAGCGCAATCGTGACGCGGTGGGTGCGGCTGGGCTCGTAGGCCACGCCGTTAACCGAATACGGAACCGATCCCGACGTGGCGCTCCAGTTCGGATTCGTGATATCGGCACGGAAGGTGTACGTGTAGTAGCCGTCGGGGTTGTACACCAATTGCGCCGCGGCCAGGGCGGCTTCGGCCTGTTTCGGGTCGGTTGCCGCCTGCAGCGCGCTGGCCAGGGCGGGCCTGCCGCTGGGGCCGACGCCGGCGTTGGGGATTTCCTTGCGGTAGATGTAGTTGACCCACTTGTCCGGTTCGCCGTTGCTGCCCGGCACGAGCTTGGCGATGGCCAGCGTCACGTTCGACAGCGCCAGGTCGGGCTTGACCTTGCCGTCGGCGAACACCGCGAAATTGACCTTGGGGGCGCCGCCGTTGATGGTGACCGCCGGCACGCCGGCCGATTGCAGCGCCGAGAACGGGGCTGCCGGGTTGCGCGAAGCGTCGTTGGCGCCGATCGCCGCCGCGGAATCGAGAGCCTGGCGCACCGACACGGGATTGGTCGGCGGCGGCGTCGGGCCTTGCCCATCCCCTCCTCCCGAGCCTCCGCCGCAGCCCGCCAGGGCTACGGCGATGGCGGCCATAGCGGCCGCTGCCCCAAACCTAAGCAACTTGAGTTCCATATACGACTCCGTCACGTCAGATGACGTCCTTTCCTTTTTGTGAGGCGCTGCCGCGCACGCTGCGAATACGCCGTGCGTGCCGGTCCCCGGCTCGCGTCAATCCTTGGTGAGAAATAGATAAAGGTGGAACGCATGCGTTTCCGCACGCGTTCCTGTCGTCCGTCGGCCGGGTGCATAAGCAGCGTCAAAACGACCGGTCCCATGCTAGGGAGCGCAAGCCATGGCGTCCATGGCCCGAGGCTCATTCCTATAATGCAAATCGTGCATACCAGACGCACCGATCTGAACTTCCTTTTCATGCTGGAGGCACTGCTTGACGAAGGCAGTGTTTCCGCGGCCGCGGACCGGCTCGGTCTCTCGCAACCCGCAATGAGTCACGCATTGGCGCGCCTGAGGAAACGCTTCGGGGACCCCCTCTTCGTCAAGACTCGGGCCGGAATGCGGCCTACCCCCACCGCCGAGCGGATCGGCCTTGTTTCTAGGAAGGTACTTTCCCTGGTGCGCGACGAGATCCTCGAAGTCGGCGCCTTCGATCCTGCGACTACGACCAGGACGTTCACGATCGGACTGAGCGACATGGCTGCGACCATCCTGCTGGGGCAGATCAACGAACGCTTCGCGAGAAGCGCGCCGCTTGCACGACTGCGTGTCGTGAATGTGCGGGAGAAAGACATTGCGCCTCAGCTGGAGGAGGGGCTGGTCGATCTCATTGTCGGCACCTATGCCGTGAAGTCACCGTCCATGATGCAGCAGGCCCTCTTCAAGGCAACTGAGTACGTCTGCATCGTGCGTACCGGGCATCCCCGTATTCGGGAGAGCCTGTCGCTCGATCAATTCGTCGAGACTCCGCACGTGATCGCCGTACAGAACACCGAGGCGAACGACTTCGTGGATAAGGCATTACGGTCCAAAGGCTTGAGCAGGCGAGTAGCGGTCGAGGTACCGTTCCTGCTGCCCCTGCCGAAGGTCGTCGCGTCCACCGATTACGTGGCGTTGGTGCCCGGCGCCTTGGCGACGTTATCGCAGAAGATCACGCCCTTGCGCATCCTGGAGCCGCCTATCAAGCCTCCGGCACCTGTGATCAAGCAGTATTGGCATCAGCGGTTCAAGGCCGACACGAGCGTTACCTGGTTGCGGAACATGCTCCTTGGACTCTGGGAAAGAAATGGCTCCCCAAAACGTCCGAGAGGGGTCATCAAGGTTGTTGTGCACCAAGCGGTCGGACAAGTGCCGCAATGGTTTCTATGAGCGCGTCCGCGTCAGCCGGTTTGACGAGATGCGCGCTGAATCCGGCCTCCTTGCTGCGGCGCATGTCCTCTTCCTGTCCGTAGCCGCTCAGCGCGATTCCTTTGAGCGCATTGCCCCGCCGCCGCAGCTCCTGCATGAGGTCAATGCCGGTTCCATCGGGCAGACCCAGATCGCTGAGGAGCAGGTCGAAGCTCGCCGACTCGACTGCTTTGAGCGCCTGCCTCACATCCCCGGCGGTTTCCACCACGTAGCCGAATTCCCCCAGCAGCAACTTCATCGTCTGTGCGGTGTCGCCGTTGTCCTCCACCAGGAGAATGCGTCGTGAACGGCCAGGCATCGACGCTGCGCTCTGTTGCGCATCCTCAGCAAGCTCCGAGCTGCTCAGTGGGAGCTGAACGCGGAATGTTGCGCCCCGGTTCCTGCCATCGCTATAGACGGAAATCCTGCCTTCATGCATCTCGACCAGCCGCTTGGCAATGGCAAGCCCCAGCCCCAAGCCGCCGAATTGCCGGGTGATGGCGCGCCCGCCCT
>DATNCB010000129.1:0-9991 GCA_035571715.1 Ramlibacter sp. | reverse complement strand
GCGATCGAACAGCGCATCCGCATCGTCAGCAACGCCGGCGGCGTGAACCCGAAGGGCTGCGCGGCGGCGGTGCAGGCGCTCGCAGCGGAGCTCGGTGTGCAGGTGCGCGTGGCGGTGGTGGAGGGCGACGACGTGCTGCCGCTGGCACCTGCCATGCGCGCCGCCGGCGCCACCGATATGGTGAGCGGCAAACCGCTGCCAGAACGCCTCGTGACGGCCAACGCCTACCTGGGGGCGGTGCCGATCGCACGCGCGCTCGACGAGGGCGCGGACATCGTGGTCACCGGACGCTGCGTGGACAGCGCGGTCACGCTCGGCGTGCTGCTGCACGAATTCGGCTGGTCGCCAACCGACTACGACCGCCTTGCGGCGGGCAGCCTCGCGGGCCACATCATCGAATGCGGCTGCCAGGCCACGGGCGGCCTGCACACCGACTGGGACCGTGTGCCGGACTGGGCCAACATCGGCTACCCGATCGTGGAGTGCCGTGAGGACGGCAGTTTCATCGTGACCAAGCCGCCGGCAACCGGCGGGCTCGTCACGCCCGCCACCGTGGGCGAGCAGCTGCTATACGAGATCGGCGACCCGGCCAGCTACCTGCTGCCGGACGTGACTTGCGACTTTCGCGCCGTGCGGATGGAGCAGGCGGGACCGCACCGGGTGCTCGTCACCGGCGCGCGCGGCCGCCCGCCGACCGCCAGCTACAAGATCAGCGCCACCGCGCACGCAGGCTTCAAGGTGGCGGGGCAGCTCACCATCGTCGGCATCGATGCGCCGGCCAAGGCGTGGCGCACGGGCGAGGCGCTGCTGGAACGCGGCCGCCGGCTGCTCGGCGAGCACGGGTTCGCAGACTTCCTCGCGACGAACATCGAGCTGCTGGGAACCGAGTCCGCCTACGGCCCGCACGCGCGGCCGTTGCCCACACGCGAAGCGGTGCTGCGCCTGACGGTCACCCACGCCGACAAGCGCGCGCTGGAGATGTTCAGCCGCGAGTTCGCCGCGCCCGGCACGTCGTGGTCGCCGGGCACCACCGGTGCGGGCGGACGTCCGTCGGTGTCGCCCGTGCTGCGGCAGGTGGCCTGGCTGGTTCCCAAGGAGCAGGTCACGCCTGCAGTCTCCATCGACGGCGCCACGTTCGCGGTGGCCTTGCCGCCGGCCGGGCCGCAGGTTGCGCCCGAACCGCTCGAACCCTGGCAGCACGTCGTGCCCGCCGGCCCACGCACGGTGGTGCCGCTGGTGCGAATCGCCTTCGGACGCAGCGGCGACAAGGGCGACACGTCCAACATCGGCCTGATCGCGCGCCACCCGGCTCTGCTGCCCGTGCTGAAGGAACAGGTGACGCCCGAGCGGGTGAAGGCGTACCTCGGCCATCTCGTGCTGGGATCGGTCGTGCGCCACGACCTGCCTGGCATCCATGCCGTGAACTTCGTGTGCGAGCGCGCGCTGGGTGGCGGCGGCATGGCGTCGCTGCGCAACGACGCGCTCGGCAAGGGCATGGCGCAGATGCTGCTCGACCTGCCGGTCGAGGTTCCCGTTTCGCTGCTGCAGGAGATTCAGGCATGAACTTCGATCTCGTCACCCCATCTCGAGCCGATGATGGCCTGCTCGCAATGGTCGACTTCAAGTGGTTGATGGCCGGACTGGGATGGCGGGTCGACCTGACGCGCATGCGCCGCGACGCCGGGTATCTCGGCGAATGCGCGCAACGCGGGTTGGCGAGCGGGTCGGCCCTGCTGCGCGAGCGCAGCGTCGACCTGCTGCGCCTGCGATCGGCAACGTCATGAATTTCGATTTCACCGAGGACCAGCTCGCGATCCGCGACGCGGTCGAAGCCCTCTGCGCCGACTTCGGCGACGACTACTGGCTGGCGCGCGACCGCGACGGGCGCTGGCCCGAGGAGTTCTGCCAGGCCGTCGCCCGCGGCGGGTGGTTCGGCGTGACCATGCCGAAGGAGGTCGGCGGCGCCGGGCTCGGCATCTGCGCCGCGGCGATGGTGATGCGCATCATCGGCAGGCTCGGTTCGGCCGCGGTGTCGTCGGTGCACCTGAACCTGTTCGGGCCGCAGCCGGTAGCGGTGTTCGGCACCGAGGAGCAGAAGCGCCGGATGCTGCGGCCCCTCATCGACGGCACGGATCGCGCCTGCTTCGGTGTCACCGAGCCCAACGTCGGCTCCGACACCACGCGCATCAGGACCTTCGCCCGCCGCGACGGCGACCAGTATGTCGTCAACGGCCAGAAGGTCTGGACGTCCACCGCGCAGCACGCCAACAAGATCCTGCTGGTGGCGCGCACCACGCGCATCGAGGACTGCCAGCGGCCCATGGACGGCGTGACGCTGTTCTACACCGACCTTGACCGCTCGCGCGTGCGCATCAGCGAGATCGAGAAGATGGCGCGCAAGGCGGTCGACTCCAACGAGCTGTTCATCGACGGGCTGGAAATTCCGGTGGAAGACCGAATCGGGGAGGAAGGCCAGGGCTTCCGGTACCTGCTGCACGGGCTGAATCCGGAGCGCATCCTGGTGGCCGCTTCCGCCCTGGGTGCCGGCGAAACGGCGCTGAAGCGCGCCAGCGAGTATGCGAAGGAGCGCATCGTGTTCGGGCGGCCGATCGGCCAGAACCAGGCGATCCAGCATCC
The DNA here is from genome assembly GCA_035571715.1 of Ramlibacter sp. Lineage (GTDB taxonomy): Bacteria > Pseudomonadota > Gammaproteobacteria > Burkholderiales > Burkholderiaceae_C > Ramlibacter. The sequence continues at coordinate 7,354 of DATNCB010000129.1, read as the reverse complement.
GCTGGCCGAATGCTGGATGCGACTGCAGGCCGCCGAGCTGATGATGTGGAAGGCGGCGGCGCTGTACGACGCGGGCAAGCCCTGCGGCGTGGAGGCGACGGCCGCCAAGTACCTCGCGGCCGAGGCGGGCTACGAGACAGCCCTGCGTGCGGTGCGCACGCACGGCGGCTTCGGCTATGCCAAGGAATACCACGTCGAGCGCGGCCTGCGCGAGAGCGTACTGTCGCTGATCGCGCCGGTCACGCAGGAGCTCGCGCTGTGCTACGTCGCCGAGCAGGCGCTCGGCCTGCCCAAGTCGTATTGACCGGATCGCGTCTTCGCGATCCACCTCTCACCCACACGTCCGCACGGACCTTAGGAGAAACGAACATGCAAAGCGCCAAGCGCAACTTGATCCTGCCGCTGCTGGCATCGCTCACCTTACTCGCAGCGACCCCTGCCGCAACTGCCTGGGAGCGCGGCAAGGTCGAAACCTTCGCCACGCTGCCTGCAGGCGAGGCGCACCCCGAGGGGATCGCCGTGGACCGCGAGGGCAACGTCTACGTCGTCACGGTGGCGGCGAACAAATCCAGGACGAGCGAGGGAACGCTTCTTGTGTTCGACCCGCAGGGCAAGCACCTGCGCACCGTCGGCATCAAGGGCTCGAGCAGATTGCTGCTTGACGTCGGCTTCCATCCCCGGACGGGCCAGTTGCTGGTCGTCGACTACAAGGGCGCGAAGGTCCTGGCCGTCGATCCCAAAACGGGGGCCTCGTCCGTGTTCATGACGGTCCCTGGCAAGAACGCCGGGCTCGACGGCATGGCGTTCGACCCGGCCGGAAACGTCTACGTGACAGACGCCCACCAGGGCATCATCTGGAAAGCCGGACCCGCCGGCGGCGAAGCCTCGGCATGGGTCAGCAGCCCGCTGCTGAAGCCGACGCGTATACCACCGACCATCGGCGCCAATGGTTTGGCGTTCAACAACAACAAGACGGCATTGTTCGTCGCAAATACGTCGACCGACATCGTTGTCAGGATACCGTTGACCGGTTCCACGCTGGAGCCCGGCACGCCTGAAGTCTTCGCCAACCGGATCGGCGGCGGGCCCGACGGCCTGATCATCGACGAGCACGACAACCTCTGGATCGCGTGCAACCAGTCCAACGAGATTCTCGTACTCGAGCCCACGCAGGGCCGGGTGATTGCCAAGCTCGGCGATTTCGGTGGCATCGATCGCAACGGGGCGCCCGTCGGCTTTCTCTGGTCGAACAGCCTCGTCTTTCATGGCGGCGACGTTCTTGTCACCAACCTCGCGCTCGATGTCGAGACGGCCATTCCGCAGCTCAGTGACGAGCTTGGCCTGGGGCATCTCGTGGCCAGGAATCTGCGCACTGTCGATGGGCCATGGGCGCGTCAGGTCAAGATCCACACGATATCGAAGATCAAGAAGCGGATACCGGAAGCACTCGACCTGGACCGCGCAGCACACCAATAACTGCAACAGGAGGGCTCGAGCCGGGTTCGCGGCGAGACCATCCATTCCATAGCGGGCCTCACAGCCTGACTCTAGATCACGATGTGTGCCCGCGCCGCGATTTCGCCAGTGCCTCGCGCACGCAGTGAAGCAGTTGCTCAGGCGCAAACGGCTTGCCCAGACAGCACACGATGCCCGCGTCGCTCGCTCGTGCGCGGACGGAATCGTCCGGATACGCCGTGATCAGGACGGTGGGGATGGCCTCGCCAGACGCCACGAGTTCCTCGTACATCTCCAAGCCGGTGAGGCCCGGCATGCGCACGTCGGCGACCACGCACGCGGCGCTGCCGCGCTGGGGGGATCGCAGGAAGCTCATCGCGTCCTCGAACGTGGCCGTGGACCAACCCACCGACTGCAGAAGGTTCGCGGTAGCCTCGCGGATCGACTCGTCGTCGTCCACGATGGCAACCAGCGGCGGCGCTCCAGGCATTTTGACTCCCGCATTGAGAGGACAGGTTACCGTGCCTGGAGGCGCTGGGACTATTGCACCGAAGCGTGGCGCGCTTAGACCTTGGTATAGGGGCTCGGGCCCGCCAACCGTGCACCAAGTTGGTCGGCCATGCGCACCAGGTCGGCCACCGACCGGGCCGCCATCTTGCGCATGACGTGCCCGCGATGAACCTTCACGGTCACGAGGCTCACTCCCAGCTCGGCGGCGATCTGCTTGTTGGCGCGCCCGGCCGCCACCAGCGCCATGACCTCGCGTTCCCGTGGCGAGAGCGCGTCGAACCGGGCGTGCAGCTCGGCGGCACGGACAGCGTCGCGGCGGCTGGCGCCGTCGCGGTCGATCGCGGCGTGAACCGCGTCCAGAAGTTCCTGATCGTTGAAGGGCTTCGTCAGAAATTCCTGTGCCCCAGCCTTCATCGCCCGCACGGTGATAGGCACGTCGGCGTGGCCGGAAATGAAGATCACCGGCAGGGCGACGCCTGAACTGGCGAGCTGCTGCTGCACGGCGAGCCCGCTCATCCCGGGCAGGCGCACGTCGAGCACGAGGCAGCCAGGCGCGTCCGGACGCTCGGCGAGCAGGAACTCCTGCGCGGACGGGAACACCCGCACGTCCAGTCCCACCGAGCCGAGCAGGTTGTCCAGCGCCCCGAGCATCGAAGGGTCATCGTCGATGACAAAGACGACTGCGCGCTTGTCTTGCTTGTCTTTCATGCGCTTGCCCTTTCTTGCACGGGCAGCGTGAAGCAAAAGATCGCTCCGTGCGGTTCGTTCCGTGCCGCCCACAACCGGCCGCCGTGTGCTTCGATGATCGAACGGCTGATCGAGAGGCCGATTCCGAGGCCCTGGGTCTTGGTCGTGTGGAACGCCTCGAACAAGTGGTCCGCGTGCTCCGGCGCGAGCCCCGGCCCCGAATCGCGCACCTCCACCAGCACCGCCTTCGCGCCGTCCGCGCGCGATGCGATTTCCAGCTTGCGGGGACGATCGGTGACCACGCCCATCGCCTCGATCGCGTTCACGATCAGGTTGAGCAGCACCTGCTGCAGCTGCACACTGTCGCCGAACACGGGCGGCAAGCCCGGGGACAGCAACGTGGCGGGAACGACGCCGTTGGAGCGCATCTGCTGCTGGGCCAGCGCCAGCACGCCGGCGATGGTCTCGTTCATGTCCACGGCGGCCTTGCGCGGTGGCTGGCGGCTGATGAGCTCCCGGATCCGCCCGATCACCTGGCTCGCGCGCTGGCCGTCGTCGACGATGCTCTGGAGCGCACGCCTCGCCCTGCCTGTCTCGGCGGGCTCCGCCGCGAGCCAGCGCACGCACGCGGCGGCATTGGCGACCATGGCAGCCAGGGGCTGGTTGACCTCGTGGGCGATCGAGGCAGTGAGTTCTCCGGTCGTCACGATCCGCGACGCGCGCGCCAGCTCCGCCTGCGCCGCGGCAAGCGCCTCCTGGGCGCGTTTTTCCTCGGTGAGGTCCGCTGCGATCCCGCTGCCGCGCACTGGCCTGCCCCGGTTATCGCGGATCAGCGTGCCGCGGTTGCGGATCCAGCGTGTCTCGCCATCGGGCCGGAGGATGCGGAACGTCACGTCCAATCCATCGTCCTCGCCCTGACCCGCCAACCATTGCGTCCACGTGGACCGCACATCGCTCCTCTGCTCCGGAATGATCGCGTCGATCCAGGCCTCGGGGTTGCGCTGCAACTCGGTGAGCGGGCGCCCCCAGATCCGCTCGTACTTCGGCGTCATGTAGAGCACCCGCACGGGCGTGACGCTGGCGGTCCAGAGGATCTCGGGCACCGTTTCGGCCATCAGCCGGAAACGCTGCTCGCTGTCCTCGAGCGCGCGCTCGACTCGCTGCCGACCTGCGCTGAATTCGACCAGGAAGAGGCAGAGGCCTATGAAAATGGAAAAGCCCAGCCAATGCTCGCGCGCGATCCCGACTGAATCGCTGGGTGGCAGGATAACCGCAACGCCCAGGATGCAGATCAGCGCACCCAGGAAGCCGGGTCCGCGCCCGCCGTACCAGGCGCCCAGGACGACCGCCGCAATCGGGATCTGGTAGACGCCTGTGCCCTCCGGAATCGGGAGCATCCGGCGCAGGAACACCGCAATGACCGCGCACGCCACGGCCAGGCCATAGCGCTTGAGCAGGTCTCTCCGCGCATGGATCGAAAGACCGGCGGGGGCCCACCCCTGCCGCGATGCGTTGCTCATGGGCCGCCCTCCGCGCTGAGCGGCAGCGACAGCTGGAACACAGCGCCATGGGGAACGTTCTGTGCCGCCGAAAGCCTGCCGCCGTGCGCCTCGATGATCGAACGGCTGATCGACAGGCCGATGCCGAGGCCGTCGGCTTTGGTGGTGTAGAACGCCTCGAACAGGCGTTCGGCTTGCTCGCGCGCGAGCCCCGGTCCGGTGTCGCTCACCTGGACCAGCACTGCGTCCGGTCCGTCCGGACGCGACGCGATCGTGAGCTCGCGCCGGCGGTCATGGACCGCGCTCATCGCCTCGATGGCATTCACGATCAGGTTGAGCAGCACTTGCTGCAGCTGGATCTTGTCGCCCAGCACGGGCGGCAACTCCCCGGACAGCCGCATGTCCAGGGCGATGCGGTTCGAGCGCATTTCCTGCTGCGTCAGCGCGACGACGTCGCCGATGGTTTCGTTGACGCCCACCTTGGCCATGCGTGGCGGTCGGCGTTGCACCAGGGCCCGGATCCGCTGAATGATGTCGCTCGCGCGCCGGCCATCGTCGGCAATGCTCTGCACCGCGCGCCGGGCCATCGCCGGAGCATCGGCGCGGTCCGCCGACAGCCAGCGCACCGCGGCGGCGGCGTTGGCGACAATGGCGCCAAGGGGTTGGTTGATTTCGTGCGCGATGGAGGCGGTGAGCTCTCCCATCGTCATCAGCCGCGACAGGCGCGCCAACTCGGCGCGCGCGGCCTGCAGCGCCTGGTCCTGCGCGCGCACCGTTTCCTCGGCCCGCTTGCGCTCGCTGATGTCGCGCGCCAGCGCCAGGTACAGCAGCTGCTCTCCCTGGTGGAAAGCGCCGGTGCGGACCTCGACCGGGAAAACCGTGCCGTCGCGCCGCCGGTGCACCGTCTCGAACGTGATCGTTTCACCCGCGCCGGCGCGATGCGCGAGCAACTCGATCGAGCGGTCGTCCAGGCTGGCGTCGAACTGGCGCGGGTGCATGCCCACCAGTTCCTCGCGGCTGTAGCCCAGGGCTTCGCAGGCCTGGCGGTTCACGTCGACGGCCCTGAGCTGCATGTCGAACAGGAAGAATGCGTCCATCGCGACGTCGAAGACCGTGCGGAAGCGCTCTTCGCTCGCGCGCAAGGCCTCCTCGGCATGCCGCCATTCGGTGACATCGAACATGAAACCGATCATGCGCTCGGGCTGGCGCTTCGCGTCGAAGAACATGCGGCCTTTTGCCCGCATCCAGTGCGCGGAGCCATCCTTGTACACGACGCGATACTCGGCGGCGACGTCTCCCGATGCATTCGCACGCTCGATCGCGGCCTTGACGGCCGGCCAGTCGCCGGGATGCAGGAGCTTCCTCCAGCTTTGGTAGGTTCCGTCGAAGGTGCCCGGCTCGAGACCGTACATCGCCTCGAGTTCCGGCGACCAGCGGTTCTCGCCCTCGCGCGCGCCGATGTGCCAGTCGAATGCGACCGCGCGCGCCGCTTTCTGCGCGAGGTCGAGCAATTCCTGTCGCGCCCGCAATTCGCGCTCGCTCTTGCGCAGCGCCTCTTCGGCCTGCCGCAGCTCGGTGATGTCCTGCATGACGCCGAAAAGGCGGACGGGGCGGCCGGACTCATCCCGGATCAGGTCGGCCTGGCTGTGCACGACTCGCACGCTCCCGTCCGGACGGACCAGCCGGTATTCGACGTCGTACCGGGGACCACCCGCCACGGCTGCCTCGCGCGCGGCGACCGTCCGGGCTCGATCCTCGGCATGGATGAAACTCGGCCAGCCACCCTGCCACTGCGCAATCTCGGCGGGCTGCGCACCGACGATCCGGTAGGTTTCGTCGGAAGCGAAGACTTGGCTGGTGAGGATGTCGCGTTCCCACCACCCCACGCCGGCGATGCACTGTGCCGCCTCCAGCCTGCGCTCGCTTTCGGCGAGCCTGGAGAACGCGAGGACACCCGTCAGGGCATCGGTGAGGCGGCAGCCGATTTCGCGGAACAGCCGCTGCTCATCCCCGGTCCAGTTGCGTGCCTGCGAACACTGGTGCAGGCCGAGGAGGTACGGCTGGGCGCTCTTGGGCTGGAGCGCCATAGCCATCTGCGAGCAGGCGCCAAAGCGGTCCGCGAGCGCCGCGGGCAGCAGCAGCACGGGTTGGCTCGAAGTCATCGCAGTCGCGAACACGACCGCCGCCTCGGGATCCACGGCGACATCCCTTCCCGGCTGGAACGCAGCCGGAAACTGCGGCCGAGTGCGTTCCGCGACGGTACTCCAGCTGCCGGATTGCGGATCGCGCGAATGGGCGAGCCAAGCGCGGTCGCAGGCAAAGATATCGAGGAGGGCCTGGAGCACCTCGCCAGTCATTCCATCGAGATCCTGGCCCGCTTGCATGGCACGGTTGATCCGGTCCATCGATTCCAGGAACCAGAGGTGTGCCCGCTGCGTGGCATCGGCGCGTTTGAGCGGCGTGATGTTCCGCCCCACGCCCCGATACCCGACGAAGTTTCCGTTCCGGTCGCGGACAGGAAAGCCGGAAACCGACACATAGCGTTTCCCACCTTCGGCGGTGGGGCGGGCCAGTTCGAAGTCGCGGAACGGAAGATGCGCCTCCATGGTCGCGCGGTGAGCCTGCCAGGCGTCCTCGTCCGGCTCGAGGTAGGGCACCTCCCAGCGGGTCTTGCCGATCTCGGACCCGGGGAGTGGCGAGTCGGGCATGCGCGGTGAGAACTCCTGCCGCGTGAATCGGTGCCCGGTGTCCGTTTCCCAGTAGACATCAAAGGACAGCTGCACGAGCGTGCGAAAGCGCTCTTCGCTCTCCTGCAGAGCCTCCTCGGCGCTCGTGCGCTCACTCAGGTCCCCGCAGAAGACCATCGCAAGGCGGTGCGCGCCACGCCCGACCGGCACCACTCGCACATGGAACGGAAACACCGTACCTTCTTTGCGCCGGTGCGTTGTCCGGAACGACACCGTCTCTTCGAACGCAACCCGAGACCCGGAACCGCGCGGGAATGCCTGCTCCCAGCACGCATCGAATTCGCCCGGCGACCTGCCGATGAGCTCGTGCCGGGCGCACCCCAGTTTCTCGCTGGCCTGCTGGTTCAGGTCAACAATCCGTCCTGCCCAGTCGAGGACCATGATTGCCTCTGCAGACCCTTCCAAAAGGGTCTGGCACAGTGCTTCCCAGCCCTCTTCCGCCAAGCGCTTGAGCTC
>DATNCB010000128.1:0-1718 GCA_035571715.1 Ramlibacter sp. | reverse complement strand
GTCGTGGTGAACTTGTACCCGGCGAACAGGTTGTTCAGATAGACCTTGAATTGCGGGACGCCCCACAGTGCGCAGCAGGCAATCAGGATCACCCACGGCATCCAGGCGTAGGCGGTTTCGCCGGCGGTGTACTTGTATTTCCACTCGGACTTGTCCGTGGTCGCGGTTGCCGTGCTCTTGCCTTCCCTGGCGAGCGCCTCGCGTTCCGATCTCAGCAGGAAGCGGGTCTTGGGGTGCCAGACGAAACGCAGGAACAGCGCGGTACAGATCACCGAGAACACACCGGACACCACGTCGGTCATCAGGTGCAGCTCGCTGGTCCCGGAAGCAAACCATTGCATGGCTGCGAATGTCGCACCGGCGCACAGCGTGGCCGGCCAGACTTCGAACGCCTCCTTCCAGGTGCCGCCTTCCATCTTCACGAAGGTTGCGACCAGCCAGAACGGCACCAGGATCGAAACGAACGGCAACTGGTGGCCCGCCATGGATGACAGCGTGAGCTGGTCCAGGCCGCTGACGGCCGCCAGCGTGACGATCGGCGTGCCGATCGCGCCCCAGGCCACCGGGGCGGTATTGGCAAGCAGATTCAGCACGGCCGACTGGAACGGCTTGAAGCCCAGGCCCACCATCACGGCGCCGGCAATGGCCACCGGAGTGCCGAACCCGGAGGTGCCCTCGATGATCGCGCCGAACGAGAACGCGATCAGCACGCACTGCAGCCGCCGGTCGAACGAGATATGGACGATGGACTCCTTGACGATCTCGAACTTGCCGCTTACGACGCTCATCGTGTAGAGGAACATCGCGGCAAGCACGATCCAGATGATCCCCAGGAAGCCGGAGAGCGTACCGAGCGCGAAGGCCGAAACGGCCGACGCAACGGGCATCCCGAAAGCCAGGCAGGCCACGATGAATGCCGCGATGACGCCGAAAAACGCCGCGTACGGTGCGGAGATGCCCAGGTGAACGTTGCCCTGCTCATCCCGGTAGCGATGCAACGCGATGAAATACAGCAGCGTCAGGATCGGAATGGCGGCAACGAGTGTGGAGAGGAAAACATTGCCCAACGGGTTGTACGTCTGCTGGTACATGACTTGGTCCTTTCGATGCGGGGATCGAGAACACTTCTGGTGCGCAAAGCTCTGCCGGAGCCGATTCTGTCTATTTCCGCCAATGTGCGCAAGCGGCGCCGCACGGCAAGGGTTTTCCCGGCCCGAGGCAAATCAGCACGCGAAGCGACGCTTCAGCAAAATCAGTCAGCCGAACGGCGCCGGCGCGAATTCGCGTGCCAGCGCGCGCCACACCTGTTCCGCCGTCAGCGGCATCTGGACCCGTTCGGCATCGCGCCCGAGTCCCGCATGGGACAGCGCGTCGATCACCGCGGTGACCACGGTCGGCGTCGCCCCGATGGTGCCGAGTTCGCCGACGCCCTTCGCACCGAGCGCATTGGTGGTGCAAGGCACCGAGGTGTCGAACTCCGTCTTGAAGTCGCGGAAGCAGTCCACGTGCGGCAGCGCATAGTCCATGAAGCTCGCCGTCAGCAACTGCCCCGACTCGCCGTCGTAGACCACGCGCTCGGAGAGCGCCTGGCCGATGCCCTGCACCGCGCCGCCCTCGACCTGGCCGCGCACGATGGCCGGGCTCACCACGCGGCCGATGTCGTTTACCGAGGCATAGGCGACGATCTCGACCACGCCGGTTTCGGGCTCGATCTCCAC
>DATNCB010000127.1:0-2625 GCA_035571715.1 Ramlibacter sp. | reverse complement strand
ATGACGGCTGGCGTGATGCCGGCCCTTTGCAGCAGCTTCAGGCCCAACCCGTCCAGGATATGGAAGCGTTTCAGGGTCTCGCCCTGCTCGGAGAAATACAGGCCGCCGTCGGTCAGCACGCCGTCGACATCGAAGAAGGCGATGCGCACGCCCTGGGCCGCGAGCAGCTGCTCGGGCGCGAAACTCAGGGCAGGCCGATCCATCAGATCACCTTGGCGCGCATCAGGTCGTTGCTGTTGATGGCGCCGCACAGCTTGCCTTCGGGATCGACGACCAGCACGCTGGTGATGCGATGCTGCTCCATCAGTTCGGCGGCTTCCACCGCCAGCACGTCGTGGCGGATGGTGCGCGGCTGCGGATGCATGACCTCGCGCGCCGTCAGGCGGCGCAGATCCAGGCCTTTTTCCACCAGGCGGCGCAGGTCGCCGTCGGTGAAGATTCCCAGGACCCGGCCCTCGCCGTCCACGACGGCCGAGGCGCCCAGTCCCTTGGCGCTCATCTCGCGCATCAGGTCGGTGAATGAGGCGTCGGGCCCGACGCGCGGCACCGCGTCGCCGCTGCGCATCAGGTCGCTCAGGTGCGTCAGCAGCTTGCGGCCCAGCGCGCCGCCCGGATGCGAGCGCGCGAAGTCCTCGGTCTTGAAACCGCGGGCATCCAGCAGCGCCACCGCCAGTGCGTCGCCCAGCGCGAGCTGGGCCGTGGTACTGGCGGTGGGCGCGAGGTTGAGGGGGCACGCTTCCTTTTCAACCGTGCAGTCCAGCCGGATGTCGGCGTGGCTGGCCAGCGTCGAGTCCAGCGCGCCGGTCATCGCGATCAGCGGCACGCCCAGGCGCTTGAGCACCGGCAGGATCACGGTGATCTCCTCGCTTTCGCCGCCGTTGGAAATCGCCAGCACCAGGTCCACCGCCTTGATCATTCCCAGGTCGCCGTGGCTGGCCTCGGCCGGGTGCACGAACATCGCCGGCGTGCCGGTGGAAGCCAGCGTGGCCGCGATCTTGCGACCGATATGCCCGCTCTTGCCGATGCCCATCACGACGACCCGGCCACGTACGCGCAGCATCAGTTCCACGGCGCGCGCGAAAGCTTCGCCGGTGCGCGCCTTCAGGCCCAGCACCGCCGCCGCTTCGATGTCGAAGGTTTCCTGCGCCAGGCGCAGCGCCCGCGCGGCGTCGAATTCCTTGTCCTGAGCTTGTCCAGGGATGTTGTCCTGGGGCCGAAGAGAGTCGTCCTGAACTTGCCGAAGAGCCATGGCGCGATTCTATCGAGAGGCGCCGAATTCTCTTGGTAGCATGCCAGGATGACCTCGCTGCAACTCACGCTGCTGTACCTGCTCGCCGCAGTGCTGGGCGTGGTGGCGTGCCGTTCGCTCAAGCTGCCGCCGATGTTGGGCTACCTGGTGGTCGGCGTGGTGATCGGCCCGAACGCGCTGGCGCTGGGCGACGACTCGGCGACGGTGCGCCACCTGGGCGAGTTCGGCGTGGTGTTCCTGATGTTCGTGATCGGGCTGGAGTTCAACCTGCACAAGTTGCGCGCGATGCGCTCCCATGTGTTCGGCCTGGGGCTGTTCCAGGTGGTGCTCACGATCGCGGTGGCGACGGTGGGCTCGCTGTTCCTGGCTGCGCTCGCGCCCAAGTTGTGGCTCATGAGCTGGCAGACGGCGTTTGCCCTGTCCGGTGCAGTGGCCATGAGCAGCACTGCGATCGTGGTCAAACTCCTGGCCGAGCGGCTGGAGCTGGAAAGCGAGCATGGCAAGCGCGTGATGGGTGTGCTGCTGTTCCAGGATCTGGCCGTGGTCCCGCTGCTGGTGCTGATTCCCGCCTTGAGCAGCCCGCCCGAACTGCTGTTCAAGGCGCTGGCGCTGGCGGCCCTCAAGGCCGCCGCCTTGATCGCATTGCTGCTGATGGGCGGCCAACGCGTCATGCGCTGGTGGCTGACACTGGTGGCCCGGCGCAAGAGCGAGGAGCTGTTCGTGCTGAACTTGCTGCTGGTCACCCTTGGGCTGGCGTGGCTCACGGAACTGGCGGGGCTGTCGCTGGCGTTGGGCGCCTTCATCGCCGGCATGCTGATTTCGGAGACCGAGTACAAGCATCAGGTCGAAACCGATATCCGGCCGTTCCACGACATGCTGCTGGGGCTGTTCTTCATCACCATCGGCATGCTGCTCGACTGGCGCATGGTGGCCGAGCACTGGGGCCTGGTGCTGGTGCTGATCACGCTGCCGGTGCTGTTCAAGCTGGCGCTGGTGACCGGGCTGGCGCGCGCATTCGGCGCCTCGGGCGGGGTGTCGCTGCGCACCGGCCTGTACCTGGCGCAGGCCGGCGAATTCGGCTTCGTCCTGCTGACGCTGGCCAACCAGAACGAGCTGGTGCCGCCGGTCCTGCTCAACCCCATCCTGGCCAGCATGGTGCTGTCGATGCTGGCGACGCCTTTCATCATCATGTACAGCAACCGCATCGTGATGAAGCTGGTGGCCAGCGAGTGGATGCAGCAATCGCTGCAAATGACCAGCATCGCGCGCCGCGCGATCAACGCCAACCGGCACGTGATCATCTGCGGCTACGGGCGCTGCGGCCAGAACCTGGCGCGGATGCTGGAGCGCGAAGGCATTCCCTACATGGCGCTGGA
>DATNCB010000126.1:0-6789 GCA_035571715.1 Ramlibacter sp. | reverse complement strand
GTGATGGTCAAGCTGGCCCAGGAAGGCATGACGATGATGGTGGTCACCCACGAGATGGGTTTTGCCCGCAAGGTGGCCAGCCGGGTGATCTTCATCGACGTAGGCGGACGCATCCTGGAAGATTGCTCCACGGACGAGTTCTTCGGCCACCCCGAGAACCGCCAGGCCCGGACGAAGGATTTCCTGAACAAGATCCTGGCGCACTGAACGGGGCCGCCCATTTGGGACAATACGTCCCATGACGCAGCAAATCGCCATCACCCGCCCCGACGACTGGCACCTGCACGTGCGCGACGGGGACGCCTTGATGACGGTGGTGCCGCATACGGCGGCGCAGTTCGGCCGCGCGATCATCATGCCCAACTTGAGGCCGCCGGTGACGACCGCCGCACAGGCCGCGGCCTACCGCGAGCGGATCCGCTCGGTGGTGCCGCCCGGCAGCAGTTTCCAGCCGCTGATGACGCTCTACCTCACGGACAACCTGCCGCCCGACGAGATCGAGCGCGCGAAAGAAATGGGCGTGGTTGCGGTCAAGCTCTACCCGGCTGGGGCCACCACCAACAGCGACGCCGGCGTCACGGACCTGCGCAAGACCTACCGGACGCTCGAAGCCATGCAGCGAGCAGGTCTGCCGCTATTGGTCCACGGCGAGGTGACCGCGCCTGACGTGGACGTGTTCGATCGCGAGGCGGTGTTCCTCGACACTCAACTGATTCCGCTGCGCCGCGATTTTCCGGAATTGCCGATCGTGGTCGAGCACATCACCACCCGCGAAGCCGCGCAGTACGTGCGCGACGCGGACCGGTTCGTCGGCGCCACCATCACCGCGCATCACCTGCTGTACAACCGCAACGCGATCTTCACCGGCGGCATCCGGCCGCACTACTACTGCCTGCCCGTCCTCAAGCGCGAGACGCACCGGCTGGCGCTGGTGGAGGCCGCGACCGGAGGCAACCCGAAATTCTTCCTGGGCACCGACAGCGCGCCTCACGCGGCGCACCTGAAGGAGCATTCCGCGGGGTGCGCCGGCTGTTATACGGCGCACGCGGCGATGGAGCTGTACGCCGAGGCGTTCGACAATGCGGGCGCGCTGGAACGGCTCGAAGCATTTGCGAGTTTCAACGGCGCCGATTTCTACGGCCTGCCGCGCAATCGCGAGAAAATCACCTTGCGGCGCGAGGCGTGGACGCCGCCCGAAAGCTTCGCGTTCGGCGAGGCGCGGCTCAAGCCGCTGCGTAGCGGCGAACCGCTGGCTTGGAGGCTGGTATGAACGAAGCGCAGCGCATCGCCTTGTTGATCGACGCGGACAACGTTTCGGCCGATGTGATCGAGCAGGCGATCCAGCGCACCCTCGCTGAGCATGGCGCGATTCACGTGCGCCGCGCTTACTGCAATGCCGAAACGGCGGTGAAGCAGCAGGCGCTTTTCAAGCGGCTGCTGGTGCGGCCGATGGTGAACCTGTCGACCGGCAAGAACAGCACCGACATCGCGCTGGCGGTCGATGCGATCGATCTGGTGATCGCCGAGCGGCCGCACGTCGTCGTGCTGGTGTCTTCCGACTCCGATTTCGCGCCGCTGGTGATCCGGCTGCGCGAAAAGGGCTGCCGCGTATGCGGCATCGGCCAACTCGGCAAGACCGGCGAGGAAACTACCGCCGTCTACGACGAGTTCATCGATATCCAGCACCAGGGCACCAGGAGCGCCAGGACGCCCGTACCCAAAGCGGTCGACCGTACGCCGAGGCGTGCGCGGACGCGCGCCGCGCCACCGCCACCACGCGCGCCAGCCGTGCCCGAAGAGGTGCTGCGTATTCTCGAGGTGGTACCCGAGTTGCGCAGCGGCGGCAAGGTGGAGTTGAATCAGGCGGCCCAGCAGCTGCGCGCCGGCAAGCTGCTCGGCAAAAGCGCAAGTTCGCTCAAACTGTTCCAGAAGCATCCCGAGCTGTTTGTGCTCAGCCCCGAGAAGCGGCCGAGCAAAGTCCAGTTCACAGCGCCCCAACCAGCGTGAACGCGGGCGCGCTGCAGCAGCTGGCCGCCATCGACGCGCGGCAGCCCTGGTTCCAGCCTTACGCCGAATGGCTCGACACGGGCCGGCAAGCAGTCCAGCCGGGCGCCAGTGTGTTCACAGTACTGTCGGGCTTGCGAGACCGCAGCCTTGCCGATGCCGGGCCGCAATTCGTCGCTGCCTCCGGCGTGCCGCCGGGCGAAGCCTACGAGGCCTTCGTCGCGCGCACGGGCAGTGTGCCCGCCCGCGACAACCTGCACGATTTCTTCAACGGCGTGGTGTGGCTGCAGTTTGGGCAGGCCAAGCGGCGCCTGAACCAGTTGCAGTCCGCCGAGATCGGGCGCGCCGGAGTCGGCCCGGTCCGCGGCGCGTTGCGCGACGCGCTGACCCTCTTCGACGAGAACGGCGCGCTGCTGGACGCGCCGCCCGCTTTGTGGGAAGCGCTGCTGGCGCGCGACTGGCGGCGCCTCTTCGTGCAGCTGCGGCCGTTGTGGCGCCAGGCACGGCTGGTGGTGTTCGGCCATGCGCTGCTGGAGAAGCTGGTCAGCCCCAGGAAGGACCTCACGGCCCATGTGTGGCGGGCGCAGCCCCGCCTCGAACCGGAAATTTCGCTCGACAGCTGGCTTGCCGGTGAGCTGACAGCGCAGCGTCTGTCCGGCAAGCCGTTCACGCCATTGCCGGTGTTGGGCGTCCCTGGCTGGTGGCCCGGCAACGAGGACTTTTCCTTCTATGATGACGCCCTCGTATTCCGTCCCGCCGGGCGCGGCGAGCGAAAAACAACAAAGCCGTCTGCCATTTCGCGCACTTGATTTGGGGCTTGCAATCCTCATCTGTGCCGCGGGGTGAATGACTCACTCTTCGGAGATCTCATGAAACGTATCGTTCTGTTCGTCTTGACCAACCTGGCCGTCGTCGTCGTGCTGGGGATCGTGGCCAGCCTGCTGGGGGTCAACCGCTATCTCACGGCCAATGGCCTGAACCTCACTTCGCTGCTGGTTTTCGCAGCGCTCATGGGCTTTGGCGGCGCCATCATTTCGCTGCTGATTTCCAAGCCGGTCGCCAAGTGGAGCGCCGGCGTGCAGGTGATCGAGCAGCCGCGTAACGCCGATGAAGCCTGGATCGTCGAGACCGTACGCAAGCTTGCCACCCAGGGCGGAATCGGCATGCCCGAGGTCGGCATCTTCGAGGGCGAGCCCAACGCCTTTGCCACCGGCGCCTTCAAGAACAGTGCTCTGGTGGCCGTCTCCACCGGCTTGCTGCAGGGCATGACGCGCGAGGAAATCGAGGCCGTGCTCGGGCACGAGATCTCCCATATCGTCAACGGCGACATGGTGACCATGACGTTGATCCAGGGCGTGATGAACACCTTCGTCGTGTTCCTGTCGCGCGTGATCAGCTTCTTTGTGGACAGCGTCCTCAGCCGCGGCAGCGACCGTTCGGGCCCCGGCATCGGCTACTACGTGAGCACCATCGTGCTCGACATCCTGCTGGGCTTCCTGGCCGCAATCATCGTGGCCTGGTTCTCGCGCCAACGCGAGTTCCGCGCCGATGCCGGATCGGCCCACCTGCTGGGGCGCAAGCAGCCCATGATCAACGCACTCGCGCGCCTGGGCGGCATGGTGCCGGGCGAACTGCCCAAGAGCATCCAGGCCTTCGGCATCACCTCGGGCGTCGGCAAATTGTTCTCGACGCACCCGCCGATCGAGGAGCGGATCGCCGCGCTACAGGCGGCGACGTGAACGCGGCCCTTCGGTCCGCATGAGATGAAAGCCGCCCTCCGGCGGCTTGTCCTTGTTGTTGAGAATCAGCCCACGAGGGAGAGCGCCACTGCCTCCCCAACCCTGATCCCGTCGATCCCGGCCGACAGAATGCCGCCCGCGTAGCCGGCGCCTTCACCGGCCGGGTACAGACCGTGCACGTTGACGCTCTGGTAGTCCTCGCGGCGGGCCATCTTCAATGGCGACGAGGTGCGGGTCTCCACCCCGGTCAGTACAGCATCGGGCATGTCGAAGCCCTTGATCTTTTGCCCGAACACCGGCAACGCTTCGCGCAGCGCCGCGATCGCATAGTCGGGCAGGGCGCCATGCAAGTCGCCCAGCGTCACACCCGGCGTGTACGAGGGCTCGACGCCGCCGAGTTGGCTCGACGGCTGGCCCGCAATGAAGTCGCCGACCAGCTGGCCCGGCGCGTTGTAGTTGCCGCCGCCGAGGTCGAAAGCGTTCGATTCGAGTTTGCGCTGCAGCTCGACGCCGGCCAGCGGTCCGCCCGGATAGTCGCGCGGATCGATCCCCACCACCATGCCCGCATTGGCGTTGCGTTCGTTGCGCGAGTACTGGCTCATGCCGTTGGTAACGACGCGCCCAGGCTCGGACGTCGCCGCCACCACGGTGCCGCCGGGGCACATGCAGAAGCTGTAGACCGAGCGCCCGTTGTTCGCGTGATGCACCAGTTTGTAGTCGGCCGCGCCCAAAAGCGGATGGCCGGCGTGGCGGCCCCAGCGCGCGCGGTCGATCACGCCTTGCGGATGCTCGATGCGAAATCCGATCGAGAACGGCTTGGCTTCCATGAAGATGCCGCGCTCGTGCAGCATCTCGAAGGTGTCGCGTGCGCTGTGGCCCAGTGCCAGCACCACATGCTCGGTGCGCAACTCGGTGACGGCGCCGCTGGCCTGGTTCAGCACCGTCACGCCGCGCAGCTGCTTGTCGTCAGGTCCATCCTCGATCAGCAGATCGGTGACCCGCTGCTGGAAGCGGATCTCGCCGCCCAGCGCCGTGATCTGCTCACGCATGTTCTCCACCACCTTCACCAGCTTGAAAGTGCCGATGTGCGGGTGGGCCACATAGAGGATCTCCTCGGGCGCGCCGGCCTTGACGAATTCGTTCATCACCTTGCGGCCCAGGTGGCGCGGGTCCTTGACCTGGCTGTAGAGCTTGCCGTCGGAGAAGGTACCGGCGCCGCCTTCGCCGAACTGCACGTTGCTCTCGGGGTCGAGCACGCGCCGGCGCCACAGGCCCCAGGTGTCCCGGGTACGTTCGCGCACCTTCTTGCCCCGCTCCAGCACGATCGGCCTCAGCCCCATCTGCGCCAGCACCAGCGCCGCGAAGATGCCGCACGGGCCGAAGCCGACGACCACCGGCCGCTGTGAAAGCGGCGATGTCTGAACCGGCACCGGCGGATGCCACTCCATGTCGGGTGTGGCTGCGATATGCGGACCGCGCAAGCCGGCCAGCAGCGCCGCTTCGCGCGCGGGATCGGCCAGTGCCACGTCGATGATGTAGACGGCCGTCAATTCGACCTTGCGCGCATCGAAGCTGCGCTTGAAAACCTGCACGCAGGCCAGTTCGCTGTTGTCCAGGCCCAGCACGCGTGCCGCAGCGGCGCGAAGCACGGCTTGCGGCTCCTGCGCCTGCGCTAGCGTGAGTTTGATTTCCGAGAGACGGATCATGGTTCCCGCGGCTTGTGTCGATCAAGCGAGCGGCCGCTCGATGATACGGCGCCTGTTTCAGGCGGCCATGGACGTGCACGTGTAGAGACTCCCCCTGCCGGCAATAGTCAACGCGTCGTAGGGTCGGTGGTTCGGGTGTCCACACGCGGGCATGTCTTTGTCAGCCTCGCCGCTTTCGGCGATCTGTCCCGGTCAGGTGGGCAGAAAACCTTCGGTCGAGAGGTAGCGCTCGCCGGTGTCGTAGTTGAATCCCAGCACCGTGGTGCCGGCCGGCAGTTCCGCCAGTTTCTGCGCGATCGCGGCCAGCGTGGCGCCGGACGAGATGCCCACCAGAATGCCTTCCTCGCGCACGCAGCGGCGCGCCATCTCGCGGGCCGGTTCGGCGTCGACCTGGATCACGCCATCGAGCAGCGACGTGTCGAGGTTCATGGGAATGAAGCCGGCGCCGATGCCCTGGATCGGGTGCGGCGAAGGCTGGCCGCCCGAGATCACCGGTGACGCCGACGGTTCGACCGCATACACCTTCAGCCGCGGCCAGGCCGCCTTGAGCACGCGGCCACAGCCGGTCAGATGCCCACCGGTGCCCACGCCCGTGATCATGACATCGACACCCTGCGGAAAATCTTCCAGGATCTCGCGCGCGGTGGTGCGCGCATGCACTTCGATGTTGGCGCGATTCTCGAACTGCTGGGGAATCCAGCCGCCCGGCGTTTGCGCGAGCAGTTCCTGGGCCCGGGCGATCGAACCTTTCATCCCCTTCTCGCGCGGCGTGAGATCGAAGGTGGCGCCGTACGCCAACATCAGGCGGCGGCGTTCGATCGACATGCTGTCGGGCATGACCAGGATGATCTTGTAGCCCTTCACGGCCGCGACCATGGCCAGCCCGATGCCGGTGTTGCCGGAGGTCGGTTCGATGATGGTGCCGCCGGGCTTCAGGGCGCCGGAGCGTTCGGCGTCCTCGACCATCGACAGCGCGATGCGGTCCTTGATGGAGCCGCCGGGGTTGCTGCGCTCGGATTTGATCCACACGGTGTGGCTGGATCCGAACAGCCGATTGATCCGGATGTGCGGCGTGCGGCCGATGGTCTCGAGAATGTTGGCGGCTTTCATGTGGTCTCCAGGGCTGGGAAAGTCGCATTCTGTCCCAGGTCTTATATGGCTTCCACTCCATCGATATGCGCCGGCGCGATAATGCAGACGTGAAGCCCGCCAGACCGCCGCTGGTGCAATCGTGGAAACACGGCACTGGAGGAATGTCCGGACTGCACAGGGCAGCGTAGCAGGTAACACCTGTCCACCGCGAGGTGAGGATCAGAGCAACAGAGACGAGTCGCAGCGGG
>DATNCB010000125.1:0-1276 GCA_035571715.1 Ramlibacter sp. | reverse complement strand
AACTTTCGCGGCCGTGCCCTGGATCATCCGCAACGGCGCGAAGGCCTATGTCGAGTGCGGCAAGCCGAACAACGGCGGCACCAAGATCTATTCGATGTCGGGCGACGTGGAGCTGCCGGGCAACTACGAAGTGCCGATGGGTACGCCGTTCAGCACGCTGCTCGAACTGGCCGGCGGCGTACGCAAGGGCAACAGGCTGAAGGCGGTGATCCCGGGCGGATCGTCCTCGCCGGTGCTGCCAGCGCACATCATGATGGAATGCACGATGGACTACGACTCCATCGCCAAGGCCGGTTCCATGCTCGGTTCGGGCGCGGTGATCGTGATGGACCACACCCGCGACATGGTCGAAGCGCTCAAGCGCCTGTCCTATTTCTACATGCACGAGTCGTGTGGCCAATGCACGCCGTGCCGCGAGGGCACGGGCTGGTTGTGGCGCGTGGTCGACCGAATCGACAACGGCTATGGCAAGCCCGGCGACCTGGACCTGCTCGATAACGTCGCCGACAACATCCAGGGCCGCACCATCTGCGCCCTGGGAGATGCCGCGGCGATGCCGGTGCGCGCGATGCTCAAGCATTTCCGCCACGAATTCGAGGCCAAGATTGCCGAGGCCGCAAAGAAGACGGCCCTCACCGCAGCGCGGAGCGCTTGAACCATGATTGAAATCGAACTCGACGGTCAGAAGGTGGAGATCACCGAAGGCAGCATGATCATGCATGCAGCCGAAAAGGTGGGCACCTACATTCCGCACTTCTGCTACCACAAGAAATTGTCTATCGCGGCCAACTGCCGCATGTGCCTGGTCGAAGTCGAGAAGGCGCCCAAGCCGATGCCTGCATGCGCCACCCCGGTGACCAAAGGCATGGTCGTTCGCACCAAGAGCGAAAAAGCCTTGAAGGCACAGCAGTCGGTGATGGAGTTCCTGCTGATCAACCACCCGCTGGACTGCCCGATCTGCGACCAGGGCGGCGAGTGCCAGTTGCAGGACCTCGCGGTCGGCTACGGCGGATCGTCTTCGCGCTACGAGGAAGAAAAACGCGTTGTGCTGCACAAGGACGTGGGCCCGCTGATCTCGATGGAGGAGATGAGCCGCTGCATCCACTGCACCCGCTGCGTGCGCTTCGGCCAGGAGCTGGCCGGCGTGATGGAGCTGGGCATGATCCATCGCGGCGAGCACTCGGAAATCACCACCGTGCTCGGCGACACCGTCGACTCGGAAGTCTCGGGCAACATGATCGACCTGTGCCCGGTCGGCGCGCTCACGAGCAAGCCG
>DATNCB010000124.1:0-1406 GCA_035571715.1 Ramlibacter sp. | reverse complement strand
TAGCGACCTGAGTGACCGCTATCCCGTTGCTAGCGTATTCCCGAACACTTGTTCGAAAACTAGCGCGAGTTACAGACCTCGTCTGGCCGCTGGTCCGGCCCACGGACGTACCGGTCCCGGTACGGGCAGCGGTGGCCCCCGAGAGTGATCCGCAAGCGTCTCAGGCTCCGCCTCTGCTGAGCGTAAGCCTGTGGACAAGCACATCCGAGAAGTCCCACGTCACGCTGCGTGGTTCGAACACGTTCGAACAGCGACACGCCCGGCCGCGTGGGGGGTATCCATCGGCCGGGCGTGTCTGTGGACGAGCTACTTCGACTGGGGCCGGGGAGCCCGGCCGAAGCGCTCCGCGTAGGCCTGGTAGTGGCCCGTGGGACGCCAAGCGAGATCGGTCTCGATGACGATTTCGAGGAGTGCCTCGAGCTCCTCTGTGGGCCGGTTGAGGGCCAGCCAGCCGACCGCAGCGAGCGCGGCGGCGTGGCTGGACCTGACCACAGCGGCGATCTGGTGGATGGTGTCTTCTCTGGTCATGCTCGGACCTCCCGGTGCTGGGGTTGTTGGTCGGTGCCGGCCACCTGCAGGAGCACCCCCGCTGATGGCCGGCACGTCCCCACACCGTAACCAACTCCGGCCGCTAGCGCGTAGCTGTCCGGCGTGTCGCTGAGTAGGTACGCCGCGGGGGCTATGACGATCGCCCCACCCCTACTTGTTGCTAAGGGCAAGCACTGCGATATGACTACACATTCGCCGGGAGGCCGAAGGTGGCAACCTGCTGCGCAGCCCTTCTACGCTGGACGTCTGGGCGCGTATCGCTGTTGACGTTGGTGATGGCGTTCTTGGCTCCGACGGTCGGCGCTGCCTTCGTCCCCTTGGAGAACACCGAGGCTGGTCCGCCCATCGCTGTATTGAGCGCGGTGACCATCGTGGCGAACGTGTTGTTCCGGCTCGTGCACTGCGCGGGGGTCCAAACCGCTGCTGACGTTAGGTTTTCGGTGATCGGAGGAAGGTAGACCCGGCCCGCGTGGGCCTGGCCGCGAGGCATCGCCGTGTGGAGCGTTACGACGTGCGCGGACTGGAGCGGGAACAGGTACGCGGCAGCGCCACCGCCAGGAACGCTTCCAGGAAAGGTGTGATCGTAGGCGACCGTCCCTGGCACGTAGAGGCCGTTGGGGGCGATCGAGGCGAGCCGGAGGTACGCCAGCCGGAAGAACTGGCTGATATCGGTCGTGGTGGCTCCCCACATGGTGTTGGCGGCAGCTGCGGCGCCGTCGACAAGGGCCTGAGAGGCCGGTGCTACGTTGTCGAACCGCAGCCCAAACTGACCCTGCTCCGCGGTACCGGCAGCGAGCCAGTGGAAGGTCAGGTAGAGGTGGTTGTTGGGGTACGTCATGACGCCTCCAGGAACGCGC
>DATNCB010000123.1:0-15787 GCA_035571715.1 Ramlibacter sp. | reverse complement strand
CGCCAGTTCAGGCGTCCCGCCCAGGAACAGCAGGATGGCCGGTGTCCGCGACGTCAAGCCCTGGCCCAGCCGGACCAGATCTCCCTGGGAATGGAACGCCTGGATCCTGACCTTGCGTTCGGCGGCCAGGCGGTTCAGGTCGTCCCGGTACAGGCTGTGTTCCTGCTCGGAGGCGTATCGCTCCGACCTCAGCCACGCCCAGCACACTGAGCGACCGCAGCGCATGCGCTATCTGCTCCTGGCGGGCGGCGAAGATGGGAAACGTGCGATCGTCGATATCGATGCCGGCGTTTTGCAGCCATGGCGCGACGTGCGCGATGGCCAGATTTTCCTGGCGCAGCAATGGGCCCAATCGCGTTGCCACCAGATCGCCGGCCGTCCCCGACAACGCCACGTACGCCGGATTGTCGCGAATGCCGTCGATTGCCGCGCCCAGGCTGGCCGGCGTGCCATCGACTTCGATCGAGCGGTGCACTACAGGGTGGCCGCGCACGCCGCCCTTCAAATTGATGTCTTGCCAGGCGGCGCGAGAGCCGATGAGGAAGTCCTTGGAAACGTCCTGCTGCGTCATGGAGCTATCGAAAATCTGGCCGATCGTGATCGGCCGGCCGGCAGGGATCGAGCGGCCAGATTCGGACCGGGACGGCGCGGCCAGGGCCAAGCCGGCCGCGGCCAGCAGTGCCCGGCCGCGCCACAGCGCCGACAAAACTGAGGTCATGAGCGTCCTGTATCCCGCTCAGTGGCGCACAGGGGGCATCAGAACCCGGTCAACTGTGTGGACCACGCCGTTGGTGGCAACGATGTCTGCATGCTGAACCCTGCAGACCCTGATGCAGATGGGCGCCGCGCGAAACACGCCTATCATCGCGACCCAGGCCGTGCCGATGGTCAATGCCAGCCTGCCGGTCGTGAGGAGCTACCGCGAAACGCTGGCCCGCCTTTTCGATGAGCCCCCGACACCGCTGAGCCTGGCGGGCTTCATCGCCGCACGCTACACGTACGAGGTGCTCAACGACGTCAACGGCGCCTTGACACGCCAAACAGCCTTGGCCGCGTTCCAGCGGCGCGGTGAACTGGACGTGGGCGGCTTTCGCGTTGTCTTCGATCCGCGGCGGCGCAGCGGGACGTTCGTGACCCAGAGCATGCTGACGACGGACGGACGGGTCATCGGTTAGGGCCTGTTCACACCCCAGGACTGTCCAGTTACAGCATGTCACGCGTTCGCGTATTCGACCGAAGTGGCTCACGGAAGGGGCTGCGGGTGCTAAGCTGCCCGACAGCTCAACACGCCCTTCTGGCATGCAAAACGGTACTCTGCTCGCCGCGGTCGACCTCGGTTCCAATAGTTATCGCCTGGAGATCGGGCGCTACGACCACGGCCAGATCCACCGCAACGAATACATCAAGGAAACAGTGCGCCAGGGCAATGGCCTGGACGAAGCGCGCAATCTCACCGCCGAAGCCATGCAGCGCGGCTTGGACTGCCTGGCGCGCTTTGGCGAGCGGCTGGCCGGTTTTCGCCGGGCGCAGGTGCGCTCGGTTGCAACCCAGACCCTGCGCGAAGCGCGCAACCGCGATGTATTTCTGAAGCGTGCGCAGCAGGTGCTCGGGTTCCCGATCGACGTGATATCCGGCCGCGAAGAGGCGCGGCTGATTTACCTCGGTGTGGCCCACCTGCTGCCTCAGACCGACGAGCGGCGGCTCGTGGTCGATATCGGTGGGCGATCCACCGAGCTCATCCTGGGCTGCCAGTTCGATGCCGCCGTCACGGAAAGCTATCGCGTGGGCAGCGCCGCCTGGTCGACCAAATATTTTCCGCAGGGCAACTTCACCGACTCCGCGTTCGAATCGGCCGAGGTGGCGGCCAAGGCCCTGCTGGACGGGGCGCTTGGCACCTATCGCCGCGACAGCTGGGACACTGCCTATGGCTGCTCCGGCACGATCGGCGCCGTGAGCGACGTTCTGGGCGCGGCCGGTTGGGCGGGCGGGACCATCGACCGCGACGGCCTCGACTGGCTGCAGGAAAGGCTGCTGGCATCGCGCAACGCCGACAAGGTGCGGCTGGAAGGCTTGAAGGACGATCGCCGTCCCGTCATCGCAGGCGGCGTGAGCGTGCTGCGCGCGGTGTTCGATTTGCTCGAGATCGATGAGATGGAGCCGGCGCTGGGCGCGCTGCGTCACGGTGTGCTGTTCGACCTGCTCGATCGCGAGCACGGCGAAACGGACATCCGTTCCAGCACCGTGCAGCGCCTGGCCGCGAGGTTCGGGGCCGATCCGGCGCAGGCCCAGCGGGTGGCCAAGGTGGCCTGCCGGTTGCTGCGGCAGTTGCGCATCCAGGACAACGCCGACGATCTGGCGCGCCACGAACGCAAGCTTGGATGGGCCGCCCGATTGCATGAGATCGGCAGTGCCATCTCGCATAGCGATTACCACAAGCACGGTGCCTACATCCTCGACAATGCCGACGCCTATGGCTTCGCGCTCCACGAATTGCACTGGCTCGGCCTGCTCGTGCTGGGGCATCGCGGCAAGCTGCGCAAGCTGGAGGCGGACTTCGAAGACGCCTTGTTCGTGCACCAGTTGTTCTGCCTGCGCCTGGCCGTGATCCTGTGCCACGCGCGGCGCGACCCCGACCTGAAAGGCTTGCAGGCGCGCGCGGCCGGCCACCGGCTCACAATCAGCCTGCGCCCTGATTGGGCCGACGCGTTCCCCCAGTCCGCGCACCTGCTGCGCGAGGAAGTCGTGGCGTGGCAGAAGACGTCGTGGTCGCTGGCGCTCGCATAGGCGGCCGCACCACCGTGGCCGGGTGGCTCAACGCCAGAACGGCTTGGCCTTGGCAAGCCTTTCGAGTTCGCGCTCGCATCGCGCCGCGTTAGCCGCGCGACGGCCAGTGAACCAGCCGACACCAAACAATGCGGCTGGGTCGCGCTGGGCGAGCCGCCGATAGGCTTCGAGCGCCATCAATTCGTCGTTGTACAGGCCCATTGCATCCTGCACGGGCTTGAGCGCATCGATGAACTCCCGGCCCTTGCGCACCGGAAAGAGCGGCGCCACGAATTCAGCGAGGTAGCGCAGGCGCTTGAGCCGCTTGCGCACGCGGTGCTGCCGCTGCGGCTCCAATTGCTGGAAGCGCCGCCCATCCTTGCCGACCTGCCGATGCAGTTTTTCCAGGCGGGAACCCAGCATCTTCAGTGCCCCCCTGGAACCGGATTCGCTGGCCTCCTGCGCGTTGGCCGAATGGATAACTTCGAGCAGCCCCAGCAACGCGTCCTGGAAGAGCGGCGATCGCACGGCCGCCGGCGGATCGGCCAGATCCTCGGGCCGGCCAACATCCACGGGCGGACCACCCTGCGCTTCGAGCTGCGGCTGCGCGACGCATTCGAGGTAGTCGTGGTCGCGGTGACGGCCCAGGGCGCGAAATAGATCCACCAGCGCGGGCTCCCACGCCGGATCGGCGGCCGGCGCCAAACCTTGCAGTTCGCGCAACGCGGTACGCAATCGCCGGATGCCCACACGCAGTTGGTGAATGCTTTCGGCGTCGATGCTGCCCGCGCCGATTTCGCTGGCGTTGCCCAACACCTGGTCCAGGCAAGCCCGGACGACGGCCACGCCAATTTCGCCGCCCGAGTCACTGCGCTTCAAGTGCGGGCGTGAGGCGCCGACCGGGGGGCCAAACTGCTTGCCGGCGGCAAGCCGCTGGCCCTTGGCCGATTTGCTGGTCGTACTGAGCCACAGGCCGTGGGCAGCCCGCCACTGGCGGGCGATTGCCACGGCGGCGGCGGGCTCGCCATCCAGCAGCTCGAACTCGATCTCGCACAGAGCGGTCTGCCCGGCCCCTGCACGCACTTTGCCGCGATCGAGGGCCACTTCGATCGCGGAGCCGGCTTGCTCGATCCTGCGCGTCAGGCGCTGAACTTCGGTTTCGAACTTGGGCAGCAACGCCGGCGTGTCATCGAGGGAATCCAGTTTCAGCGCCTCCCGGACCTTTTCGCCGACCGGCGTGCCGGCATGGCGCGCCAGCGAGACTTCCGGTGGAGCGGCGCCGGGCAAGGCAGCGAGCAGCACGTTGTGCTCCAGCCGTTCCAGCGGACCGCTGCCGGCGCATTTGGCGGTCTGGACCCAGGCTCGCCCTTCCTGGCGCAGGCGCAGCACGATTCCCTGATGCGCGAGCGCCTCGTCCTGCGTGTCGAAATAGCGCGCCAGCAGATGCTTGCGGCGTACCTTGTCCTCGCGCATGGCGGCGAGCACCGCCGCCAGCCGCTCCGGCGGGATCTCCAACTTCAGTTCGAATTCAGTCATCGCCTGGAGCATCCGGGGTCCGTGGCTGGCACTTTGCCAGAAACGATATAAACTGTATACGCCGTTTCAAAAAAGAGGAACTTCCCATGGCAACCGCAAAGAAGGCCAAGCAGACCGCCACCGCCGCGCGCAAGGCAGCGCCTGTCAAGCCGGCGCCCCGCGCCGCCGTCAAGCCGCCTGTCAGGCCGGCGAGCCGGCCCGCGCCCAAGGCGGCGGCGGAGCCCGCAAAAATGCCTAAACCCGACAAGCCGAAGAAGCCCAAGCTGGTGCGCGACAGCTTCACCATCCCCAAGGTCGAGTACGTCGTGCTCGAGCAACTGAAATTGCGGGCGGCCCGCTCGGGAACGCCCGCGAAAAAAAGCGAGGTGCTGCGCGCCGGTCTGAAGGTGCTCGCGGGAATGGATGACGCAGCGTTCGTGGCCGCACTCGGCGCGGTCCCTGCTCTCAAGACCGGCCGCCCAGCCAAGTCCTGAACAGGTAAAGAGATCTGGTAACAGATCCGTCATGCAAATCCGTTCAAAGGACTTTCTGGTTCCGCAAGGCGAGAAGGTCAAACTCAGGAAGTGGCCGACTCTTGTCGAGCCGGTTTACAAGTCCAGGCAGCAATACGACAAGCTGCTGCGCCGACACGTGCGCGAACTCAGCGAAAAGCAGCAACTTCTTTACGCCTATGACCGCTATGCGGTGCTGCTGATCTTTCAGGCCATGGACGCGGCTGGCAAGGATGGCGCCATCAAGCACGTCATGTCGGGCGTCAACCCCCAGGGCTGCCAGGTGTTCAGTTTCAAGCACCCCAGCCCCACCGAGCTGGATCACGATTTCCTGTGGCGCACTACGCAGTCGCTGCCGGAACGCGGCCGCATCGGCATCTTCAATCGGTCCTATTACGAGGAGGTGCTTATTGTCCGCGTGCACCCGGAGATCCTTGCCAGCGAGCAGCTGCCGGATAACAAAGCCGCCGGGGGAAAGATCTGGCAGCAACGCTATCGGTCCATCGTGGACATGGAGAACCACCTTCACCGAAACGGCACGCGGATCATCAAGTTCTTTCTTCACCTTTCCCGGGAGGAGCAGAGAAAGCGCTTTCTCGACCGCATCGACGACCCCGACAAGACCTGGAAATTCAACCTCGCCGACATGCAGGAGCGAAATTTCTGGCCGCAGTACATGCAAGCTTACGAAGC
This sequence comes from Ramlibacter sp., assembly GCA_035571715.1. Lineage (GTDB taxonomy): Bacteria > Pseudomonadota > Gammaproteobacteria > Burkholderiales > Burkholderiaceae_C > Ramlibacter. The sequence goes on along the minus strand of DATNCB010000123.1, from coordinate 10,304 downwards.
CTGCCTGAGCGCGACCAGCACGAAAAACGCTCCCTGGTACGTGGTGCCTGCCGATGACAAGGAAAATGCCCGATTGCTGATTTCCCGGATCATTCTCGACAGGTTCGAAGCGCTGAAAATGCAGTTTCCGCAACCCGACGCCCAGCGCAAACAGGAGCTCCAGGCCATTCGCCAGCAACTGGCGGAAGAAGACTCCTGACGGTGGGACCTTTGAGCCTGTAGAGGGCTGTCATCGAACTGTCATGCGCAGTTCACGAACAAGCTGTAACCTGATGGTTTTTCGGAACGCGGGATTCCATGGAAAGCGGTGAATTCGACATGCGCATGCAGCGCGAGGTGCTCGACAGCTACGACGAAGAGCTGGAGCTCGAACTGGAGGATCGACCATTCGATGCCAATGGGACGGAACTGGCTCTCACAGACGAAGAGAAGCAGGAGCGGCGGCGCTATTTCGCCGAGCTGTTGCGGTTGCAGGGCGAGCTGGTCAAGCTGCAGGACTGGCTGGTGGCCACCGGCCACAAGCTCGTCATCCTCTTCGAGGGCCGCGACGCCGCCGGCAAGGGAGGCGTGATCAAGCGCATCACGCAGCGCCTGAACCCGCGCGTCTGCCGCGTGGCGGCCCTGCCCGCTCCCAATGACCGCGAACGCACGCAGTGGTACTTCCAGCGCTACGCCGCCCACTTGCCGGCGGCCGGCGAGATGATCCTGTTCGACCGGAGCTGGTACAACCGGGCCGGTGTCGAGCGCGTGATGGGCTTCTGCTCCGACGAGCAGTACGATGAATTTTTCCGCACCGTGCCCGAGTTCGAGAAGATGCTGGTGCGATCCGGCATCCAGCTGATCAAGTACTGGTTCTCGATTTCCGACGAAGAGCAGCACCTTCGCTTCTTGAACCGCATCCACGATCCGCTCAAGCAGTGGAAGCTCAGCCCGATGGACATGGAATCGAGGCGGCGTTGGGAAGCCTATACCCTCGCCAAGGAGGTCATGCTGGAGCGCACGCATATCCCGCAAGCGCCCTGGTGGGTGGTGCAGGGCGACAACAAGAAGAAGGCCCGCCTGAACTGCATCGACCACCTGCTGTCGCAAGTGAACTACCAGGAGATCGACCATCCCACGGTCGAGTTGCCCGAACGGGTGCGACACAAGGACTACTCGCGCCGGCCGGTCCCGGCGAAGATGATCATTCCCGAAAAGTACTGACGACGCGGCGGCGTATCAGAGCTCGATCGCGACCGGCTGGTGATCCGACGCGCGGGTCGTGTTGTCGACGTCCAATCGCTTGACCTTGTCCTTCAGCCCGTCACTGACGAGGATGAAATCGCACGCAATCGGGTCCGGCCCATATTCGCGGTCGTACAGACGGAAGGTGGGCGGGCGAGGCGCCTCGCCATGCAGCAGGCGCCAGCTGTCCCAGAACCGTCCTTGGGCGAAAGGCTGCTGGATCAACGCGTACTCCGGATCGTGCGCTTGCAGATTGAAGTCCCCGCAGAGGATGGCGTTTACCGTGTGGATCTTGGTCTGGAAGGCCGAACCATCATCGAGGGGCTCCGGCGGCGCAGCGGCGTGGCAACACGCCTGGATATGCAGCTCGCGCAATGCGCGCGCCTGCGCCATGCGCTGAGGCTTGGAATAGAACTCCAGGTGGGTTGTCATGACGCGCATCGCACCGAGGTCGGGGTCCCGCAGCGTGACCACGGTGCACATGCGTGGCATGCTGCTGACGCCGCCGTCGGCCGGGTAGGGCAGTGCGTGATGCTGCAGCTGCGCTACGGGCAGCCGCGTTGCAACCAGGTTGCCAAACTGGCGGCGTTCGCCGCCGGCACTCCATTCATCCACCGCCGCTCCGAAGAACACCTGGAAGCCAGGCAGCAGTTCGCGCAGCATTGCCGGCTGGTCATGGCCCGCATTGCCCCGCAGGCCAGGGTAGTTCACGGCGATTTCCTGCAGGCACAGCACATCGAAATCGGTCAGGCGCCGCGCGACCTCGACAATGCGTTCTGGGCTGACGATGCCGTCGAGGCCGCAGCACCATTGGGTGTTCCAGGTGACCAGTTTCATAACCTAAAGCACGTCCGGCGACTGCGCGGCAACCAGCACGGTCTGCTCTTGGCCGTCACGCTCACGCGATCGCAACCACCACACGGCGCCCTTGCGCATCGGACAGCTTCCTGGCTCGATACGCAGCAGCTGCGCGATCGTCTCGCCCAGTACCGGCTGGTGGCCGACCAGCAGCACCGCCTGCTTCGCCGATGGCCATTGCGCCAGCGCCAGCAGATCGGCCGCTGTGGCCCCCGGCGCCAATTCCTGCCGGACCTTGTACTTGCGCCCCAGGGCCAACACGGTTTGTTCGCAGCGCAGCGCCGGGCTGCACAGGATGCGCGCGCCTTCAGGCAGTTGCCGGTCCAGCCAGGCAGCCATGCGGGCTGCCTGCTTTTCGCCGCGTGCCGTCAGGGATCGCTTCAGGTCGTCGCCGCCCGGCTCCTCATCTTCCGCTTCCGCATGACGCCACAGGATCAGGTCCATGCTCGCTCCCGGGCGCTGACCAGATTGCCGACGAAGAGCTCGGTCGCGTGAGCCCAGCTGAAGTCCAGAGCCCGCGCGCGGGCGTCGTGCCGGGGCACAGCCAGTGCGGCAAAACAGGCTTGTTGCAGGTCGTCGTGCATGGCGCCACCGAGGCTGCGGCCGTCTTCCGTGCGCCGGCCCAGGACTTCCAGCGGCCCATCCGCGGGATATGCGGCGACCGGCGTGCCGGTGGACATTGCCTCGACCATCACGAGGCCGAAGGTGTCCGCATGGCTGGGAAACACGAACAGGTCGGCCGCCGCATAGACCTTGGCAAGTTCCCCTCGACGCAACAGGCCGAGCCAGCGCACGTTGGGAAACCGCCGCCTGAGCTGCGCTTCGACCGGGCCAACGCCGCACACCACCTTCGACCCTGGAAAGTCCATTTGCAGGAACGCTTCAATATTCTTTTCATAGGATACCCGGCCGACGAACAGGGCCACCGGCCGCGCCAGCAGACCCGTGGCGTGACAGGGTTGAGGCAGCGGCTGGTACTGGAACAGCGCCGTATCGACGCCATGCGTCCAGGCGCGCAGGTTCCTGAACCCGCGGCCCGCCAGCATGCGCAGCACGCTGGCGGTGGGAACCATCACGCCCGACGAGGGCCGATGGAAGTGCCGGAACAGCGCATAGCCCCATGACAAGGGCACCTTCAGCGCAGCGTGGGCGATCTCGGGAAACTTCGTGTGGAACGCCGTGGTGAAGGCCAGCCGGCGCGCGAGGCAGTAACTGCGCCCGGCCCATCCGAGCGGGCCTTCCGTCGCGAGATGGATCGCATCGGGCTGGTACGCGTCGAGCTTGGCGGCGAGGACGGCTTTAGGCGAAATGGCAAGGTCGATGCCGCGGTAGCCCGGACACGGACGGGTGCGAAATTGCCCGGGCTCAATCACCTCGACAATATGCCCGGCCCGTGTCAGCTCCTTGACGAGTTCCACCAGTGTGGTGACCACCCCGTTGACTTGCGGCTGCCAGGCGTCGGTCACCAGCGCTATCTTCATGCGGCCTCCTCCCACAGATGGTCATGGATCGAACGGCCTTGACGTCGGAGGCCATGGCCGCACTGCGCTGGTCGATCCCCGCAAGCGGGGCCCCTCGCCCTTCGCTTCATACGGCCTCCTCCCACAGATGGTCATGGATCGAACGGCCTTGGCGTCGGAGGCCATGGCCGCACTGCGCTGGTCGATCCCCGCAAGCGGGGCCCCTCGCCCTTCGCTTCATACGGCCTCCACTTGTGTTCGGTGCCCCAGGCCGTGGCTGTCATGGGAGGGCACCCACTGCACCAGTTCGAGCCGGCCGTCGTAATGCTCCACCAGCGCGGTGCGGCTTTCGACCCAATCGCCGTCGTTGCAGTAAAGGATGCCGTCGATCTCGCGCATCTCGGCGCGATGGATATGGCCGCACACCACCCCCTGGTGGCCGCGCCGCCGCGCTTCCTGCGCCACGGCCACTTCGAAATGGGTGACGTAATTCAGCGCCTTCTTGACCTTGTGCTTGAGGTAGGCCGATAGCGACCAATATGGCAGCCCCAGCCGGCCGCGCAGATAGTTGAGATGGCGGTTCAGCTTGAGTGTGAGCTCGTACAGGTTGTCGCCGAGGTACGCCAGCCATCTCGCGCACTGGACGATGCCGTCGAAACAGTCGCCGTGGATCACCCAGAGCTGCTTGCCGTCGGCCGCTACATGCACAGCTTCGTCCTGCACGTCGATGCCGCCAAACCGGTGGCCGAGGAAATGCCTGGCGAACTCGTCGTGGTTGCCCGGCACGTAAGTGATGCGGCAGCCCTTTCGCGCGCTCCGCAGAAACTTTTGGACCACATCGTTGTGCGCTTGCGGCCAGTACCAGCGTTGCCGCAACTGCCAACCGTCCACGATGTCACCTACCAGGTAGAGGTAATCGCTGGGGTGTGTCTTGAGGAAATCGAGCAAGGCGGTGGCCTGGCACCCCGGAGTTCCTAGATGCAGATCTGAAATGAAGACTGTCCGGTAGCGCCGGTGCGCCGCGTCTTGCGGTTCGGGGGGCGCCGGGCCACCAAGGACCGGGATGAACGGGCCGAGCGCATCGAAAGTGGTGCGCATCAGTGTCCTCCCTCAGGCGCGCAGGAAATGCTTGCGATAGCGCCGCTAGAGATCCTGGATTCTCATCAGCATCGGCAGGTCCGCCGAGTTGAAGTCCCGATCCCAGGCGGGCGGGCCGAGCACTCTGGCGCCCAGGCGCAGGTAGCCCTTGATCAGCGCGGGCGGTTCGACCGCGAGCGAACCGTCCAGCGCGTCGAACAGGTCGACGTCGTGGCCGGGGATTCGCGCGTCCAGCCGGGCACCCATTTCTCCGCAGAATATCCGGTACTTCAAACGCTGGGCTTGGCGGACCTCGTCCTGATGCCGGGCCCACGAAACCAGAATGCCGCGGCGGCACGCCGGAGCGACGACTTGATCAGGTTGTGGAAGAACCCCCCGTGGCAAAGATACAGGCGATAGTGCAAAGGTGGGAGTGGGCAGCTCATTCATGTCGGGCTCCTCAGCTTGATGCGCCCAGTGTGCTGAGGGCTGGTGACTCCTTTGTGGCAATTTCAAGGCAGTTGCGTGACGCGGCTGGGCGTGGGCCATTTCGTCATGGGTGCGAGAGCTACGCATTTGATAGCAGTTCGAAGTACTTGATTTTGTTTAACATTTCAATTATTATTGAAATATGAAAGCAAAGCGACAGGTCATCGATGAAGTCGCGGCAGTCAAGGCGTTGGCGGCCTTGGCCCAGGCGCAGCGCTTGCGCGCATTCCGAGCACTCGTGGCGGCAGGGCCGCAGGGGATGACACCGGGGGCCATGGCCGAGCAACTGGGCGTCGCCCCCAGTGCGCTGTCGTTTCACTTGAAGGAACTCACGCACGCCGGCCTGGCCAGCAGCGAGCCGCGCGGGCGCAACCTGATCTATCGGGCCAGCTTCGATCAGATGACTCGGCTGCTGGCGTACCTGACCGAGCATTGTTGCCAGGGCGCAGCCTGCGAGGCAAGCAAAGTGGCTGCCTGCACGACCTGAGGCGCAACGCATGCACATGGCGGAAGCGTTGAACCTGGGATGCCTTTGCAGCACCTTGCAGCCGGAGCTTCTGCGCGCGGAACTGGACGCGCACCCCGGCTTGCAGGGCATGGCGCAGAAGCTCGCGATCGATCAGCCGCACCTGTTTTCGAGCTCGCCGGTGTTCATCTCGGCGAGCGACTTCGACATGCTTGCGCGGAGCGTCTCCGTGCTCCATCGCATCGCCGACCTGCCCGCGTATGAGGCTCGCGCACTGCAGCGGGCCACGCCGATCGCCTCGATGCGCTGGGGTCCCGAGGGTGTGTTCATGGGCTACGACTTCCACATGGGCGTGGACGGGCCCCGCCTGATCGAAATCAACACCAACGCGGGAGGCGCGTTTCTTCATGCGGCGGCCGCTCGCGCGCATCGCTCCTGCTGCGAACCGATGCACCGCATGTTCCATGCGCCGGCTGCGCTCGACCAGCTCGACGAAGTCTTTATTGCGATGTTCCGCGCCGAATGGCTCGCGCAGCGCGGCGACGCGCCCTTGCGCGCCGTCGCGATCGTCGACGACGAGCCTGCCAACCAATATCTCGCCCCCGAATTCGAACTGGCGCGCGCGCTGTTCATGGCCCACGGCATCGCCGCCGTGATCGCGGACCCACGGGAATTGGAATGGCGGGGCGGCGCATTGTGGCACTCGTTTCTGCCCGAAGGTGTGCCGGTGGATCTGGTCTACAACCGGCTTACCGATTTCGATCTGTCGTTGCCAACACACGCCGCGCTGCACAGCGCCTATGCCACCGGAGCGGCCGTGGTCACACCGCACCCTCGCGCCCACGCCCTGCACGCGGACAAACGCAACCTCGTGACTTTGAGCGATGACGCGCTGCTGACTTCATGGGGTGTCCCCGAGCAGGATCGCACGTTGCTGCGCACGGTGGTGCCTCACACCCAGCCGGTCACCGCGAACAACGCCGACGCGCTGTGGGCGCAGCGCCGCCACCTTTTCTTCAAGCCGACCTCCGGCTACGGTTCCAAAAGCGCCTACCGCGGCGACAAGTTGACCCGCCGGGTATGGGGCGAAATCGTGGCGGGCAACTTCATCGCCCAGGATTTCGTGGCACCCAGCGAGCGGCGGGTCAACATCGGCGGCTTGCCGACGCGGCTCAAGCTCGACGTCAGGGCCTACGCGTACGCCGGGCAGATCCAGTTGTTGGCGGCTCGCACGTACGCGGGCCAGACCACGAACTTCCGCACCGCCGGCGGTGGCTTCTCGCCGGTCGTGATCGTTCCCAATACTTCTTCAACAGCCATCGTTTCGCAGCCGTGACGACTCACGTTCTGATTCTCTGCACCCACAACTCGGCGCGCAGTGTGCTGGGTGAGGCCATGCTCAACCACTTGGCGGCCAGACTCGGCAAGGACGTTCGCGGCCACAGCGCAGGCAGTTCGCCCAGCGGCGGAGTCAATCCGTTCGCTATCGAAGTCCTGAAAAGCGCCGGGGTCGATACCGGCGGTCTGCGCAGCAAGAGCTGGGACGAATTCAGCCCTGACCACGCCCTGCCGTTGTCCATCGTGATCACGGTGTGCGACAACGCTGCCGCGGAGGTGTGCCCGGTTTTCTTCGGCGGCAAAGCGGGGCAGCCGGTGAAAGTGCACTGGAGCTACCCCGATCCGGGGCATACAGTCGGGGACGAAGCGACCATCCGCCGCGCATTCGAGCTGACACGCCAAGCCCTCGCCTACCGGATGCTGCAGTTGCTTGCGTTGCCGCTGGACCAGATGGATCGCCTGTCTCTGCAGGCCGCCCTGGCCGATATCGGCCGAAGCTAGTGAACAGCCCCTCAAGATTCAGTTCATGACCACCACCACGTTCGCGCAAAAGCCGCCCGCAGCAGGGGCCGGCATGAATACATTCGAGCGCTACCTGACCGTCTGGGTCTTTCTTTGCATCGTGGCCGGCATCGCGCTGGGCCAATGGCTTCCTGGGCCGGTCCGCACCGTTGGCGCGATGGAGATCGCGCGAGTGAATCTTCCGGTTGGCCTGTTGATCTGGGTGATGATCATTCCGATGCTGCTGAAGGTCGACTTCGGCGCGCTGCATCAGGTGAGGCAGCATTGGCGCGGCATCGGCGTCACTCTGTTCGTCAACTGGGCCGTCAAGCCGTTCTCAATGGCTTTGCTGGGATGGATCTTCATCCGCCAGGTGTTCGCGCCCTATCTGCCCGCGGACCAGCTCGATAGCTACGTGGCCGGATTGATCCTGCTGGCCGCAGCGCCTTGCACGGCGATGGTCTTCGTGTGGAGCCGCCTCACCAACGGCCATCCGCTGTTCACGCTGTCGCAAGTAGCGCTGAACGACACCATCATGGTGTTCGCGTTCGCGCCACTGGTCGCGCTGCTCCTGGGCCTGTCAGCCATCATCGTGCCATGGGCCACGCTGATCACTTCGGTCGTGCTGTACATCGTGATTCCGGTCGTGCTCGCGCAACTGTGGCGCAGAGCGTTGCTGGCTCGCGGCCCGGGCGCGCTGGAGGCCACCTTGGCACGAATCGGCCCCTGGTCGATCACCGCCTTGCTGGTGACCCTGATCCTCTTGTTCGCGTTCCAGGGCGAGGCGATCCTCAAGCAGCCGCTGGTGATCGCCATGCTCGCGGTGCCGATCCTGCTCCAGGTGTTTTTCAACTCCGCTCTTGCCTATTGGCTGAACCGGCGGCTCGGGGAATCCCACAGCGTCGCATGTCCTTCCGCGCTGATCGGAGCCAGCAATTTCTTCGAGCTCGCGGTCGCCGCCGCCATCAGCCTGTTCGGCTTCGAGTCCGGTGCCGCCCTGGCCACGGTGGTGGGCGTGCTGATCGAAGTGCCCGTGATGTTGCTGGTCGTGAAGATCGTCAATTCCAGCAAAGGCTGGTACGAAGGGCGCTAGCCGGCCCTGACCGCCTCCGCGAGCCGCTCGGCCGTGGTCCTCGCCTGAGTTTCGTCGCGCGCTTCCACCATCACGCGCAGCACCGGCTCGGTCCCGCTGGCGCGGATCAGGACCCGGCCGTGGCCGTTGAGCTCCGCTTCGGCGCGCTGCGTCTCCTTGGCCAGCGCCCGGCTTTTTTTCCAGTCTTGCCCGGCCTGCAGCCGCACGTTGATCAACGTCTGCGGAAATAGCCTGACGCCTTCCAGCAACTGCGCCACGCTGCGGCCGCTGCGAACGCTGGCTTTGAGCACCTGCAAGGCGGTGATCAGGCCGTCGCCGGTGGTGTGCTTGTCCAGCGCGATCAGATGGCCGGACCCTTCTCCGCCGAGCAGCCAGCCTCTTTTCTCGAGCTCTTCCAGGACATAGCGGTCCCCGACTCGTGCCCGCACGAACTCCACGCCGCGCGCTTTCAATGCCACCTCCACGGCCATGTTCGTCATCAGCGTGCCGACCACGCCGGGCACTGGCTGGCCGCGGTCCAGCCGGTCGGCTGCCATGAGGTAGAGCAATTCGTCGCCGTTGTACAGGCGGCCATGGGCATCCACCAGTTGCAGCCGGTCGGCGTCACCATCGAGTGCGATTCCGATGTCGGCATGGTTGGCCTTCACGGCAAGGACCAGCGCATCGGGATGAGTGGCACCGACGTCGTCGTTGATGTTCAGTCCGTCGGGGGCGCAGCCGATGCAGGTCACCTCGGCGCCCAGTTCGTGAAACACTTTGGGTGCGATGTGATAGGCCGCGCCATGCGCCGCATCGACCACGATCGACATTCCCCGGAGCGTCAGGTCGCTGGCGAAAGTGCTCTTGCAGAATTCGATGTAGCGGCCTGCCGCGTCGTCCAGCCGGCGCGCCTTGCCGAGGTTGCGCGAGTCGGCCCAGGCCGGCGGCTCCTGCAGCGCCGCCTCGACGGCGTGTTCCCACTCGTCCGGCAACTTGGTGCCCTGCCCGCTGAAGAATTTGATGCCGTTGTCCGCGTAGGGGTTGTGGCTGGCGCTGATGACCACACCGAGGCTGGCGCGCTGGGCCCGGGTCAGGTAGGCAACGCCCGGGGTCGGCAGCGGACCGAGCAGCACCACATCGACGCCCGCCGAGTTGAATCCCGACTCGAGCGCGCTCTCGAGCATGTAGCCCGAAATGCGGGTGTCCTTGCCGATCAGGACTGTGGGCCGTTGCTCCGTCCGCTTCAATACGCGACCGACGGAATGCGCCAGCCGCAGGACGAAGTCGGGGGTGATGGGCGGTTCGCCCACGGTCCCGCGGATGCCGTCGGTGCCGAAATAGGTTCTGGTCATGGGTGGGCCTTGGTACTTTTACTGTCCTGCATCGAGATCATCGCATTGCGAACTGTCAGCGCCGCCAGCGTCTGCTTCACATCGTGCACGCGCACCACATGGGCGCCCCGCTCCACTGCCAGCAGTGCCGCCGCCACGCTGGCGCACAGTCTTTCGTCGACCGCCAGTCCGGTCACGCTGCCCAGTGACGATTTGCGCGACCAGCCCACAACCAGCGGATAGCCGGCCGCAAGCAGTTCGTGCTGTCGCGCGAGCAGTGCGAAGTTCTGGTCGACGGTCTTGCCGAAACCGATGCCGGGGTCCCAGGCAATGCGGCCGCGGTCCACGCCCAGTTCCTGCAAGGCCAGTGACGCCTGGCGCAGCAAGGCCGCGACCTGGGGAACGGCGTCGCCTGCCATCGGCGAACGCTGCATGGTGCGGGGCTCGCCGTGCATATGCATCAGGCAGATGCCGCAATTCGGATGCGC
>DATNCB010000122.1:0-6986 GCA_035571715.1 Ramlibacter sp. | reverse complement strand
GGCACGGCGTGCTGATCAAGGATGCGCAAGCGCTGGAGATCGCGCACAAGGTCGACACGGTGGCCTTCGACAAGACTGGCACGCTGACCGTGGGCCAGCCCCGGCTGGTGGCGTTCGTCGTTGCTGCGGGCGGGGACCAGGCCACAGCGCTCGCCGCCGCGGCCAGCCTGCAAAGCGGCAGCGAGCATCCGCTGGCCCGCGCCGTGCTCGCGGCAGCGAAGGAAAAAGGTGTGGCGATCGCTCAACCAGGCAATGTGCGTTCCGTCGCCGGGCGCGGCAGCGAGGGCGAAGTGGGCGGCGCGAGCTATCTGATCGGCAGTGCGCGTTGGCTGGAGGAGCTGGGCGTGTCGTTGGGCGAACTGAGCAGCCAGGCGCAGCGCTTGCAACGCGAGGGCGCGACCCTGTCGGCGCTGGTCGAGCGCACCAGCCAAGGACTGTCGTTGCGGGCCCTGATGGCGTTCGCCGACGAGCCGAAAGCCGGCGCGCGCGAGGCGCTGGCGGCACTGCGCGCACGCGGCCTGCGGCTGGTGATGATCTCGGGCGACAACGCCGCGGCCGCGCTGGCGATGGGTGCGCGGCTCGGCCTGCAGGCCGGGGAAGTGATGGCCGAAGTCCTGCCGGGCGAGAAGGCGGCCAAGGTCGCCGAGTTGAAGCGTGGCGGCCATGTCGTTGCGATGGTGGGCGATGGCGTGAACGACGCGCCCGCGCTCGCCGCGGCCGACGTGGGCCTGGCGATGGGCACCGGCACCGATGTGGCGATGCACGCGGCCGGCATCACCTTGATGCGCGGCGATGTGGGGCTGGTCGGCGCCGCGCTGGACATCTCGCATCGAACGGTGATGAAGATCCGGCAGAACCTGTTCTGGGCCTTCGCGTACAACGTCGCCGGCATTCCGCTGGCCGCGCTCGGCTACCTGAACCCGGTGGTGGCCGGCGCCGCCATGGCGCTTTCCAGCGTCAGCGTGATTTCCAATGCACTGCTGCTCAAGCGCTGGCGCGACCAGCAGCGCTCTGGCTCAGCCGTGCCCGCCTTGGCGAGTGCCTCCGGCGCGTTGACTTAAGTCAACCGGGTGCTGCGAGCCGAGTGCCAAGCTGCCGCCATGACCAATACCACCTTGCAAATCATCTGCGACGAACACGCGGCGCTCGCAGCCGTGCTGCGTTCGCTTGCGATGGTGCTCGAACGCGGTCCGCTGGACGAGCCCGCCCGGTTCTTCGACGTCGTGCGCGCGATGCTGTTTTACATCGACGAGTTTCCCGAGCAGTTGCACCATCCGAAGGAATCGGACCTGCTTTTCCCCAAGCTCGCGCGCGCCGCCCCCGAGCTGATGCCGGTGATCGACCGGCTGGAGACAGACCACATGAAAGGCGAGCTCAGGGTGCGGGGTTTGCAGCATCTGCTGCTGGCCTGGGAGCTGATCGGCGAGTCGCGCCGTGCTGCTTTCGTGGACGCGGCGCGGGACTACATCCGCTTTTATCTGGAGCACATGCTCGTCGAGGAAACCGAGATCCTGCCGGCGGCCGAAAAGCTGCTCACGCCGCTCGATTGGGAACTGCTGGACGCAGCCTTCCTGAGTTCGCGCGACCCCTTGGCCGGCGGGCCGCGCGATCCCTGCTACGACCGCCTGTTCAGCCGGATCGTGATGATGACTCCCGCGCCGATCGGCGTTGCCTGACGCATCAGACCAGCATCGGGTAATCGGTGTAGCCTTCGGCGCCGCCGCCATAGAAGGTGGACTTGTCGGGCGTGTTCAGCGGCGCGTTGTCGCGCAGCCGCTCCACCAAGTCCGGGTTGGCGATATAGAGCTTGCCGAAGGCGACCAGGTCGGCGCCGTTGGCGATGGCATGCTCGGCCAGCGCCTTGTCGTAGTTGTTGTTCACCATCCAGGCGCCACTGCCGCCCGCGGCGCGGTAGGCCCTGCGCATGGCGGCGTAATCGAATGGCCGGTCCTCGATTTCGCGCGCTCCGCCGGTGGCTCCCTCGATCACGTGCAGGTAGGCCAGGCCCAGCGGCGCCAGCTGGCGCACGACGTACTCGAACAGCGCCTGCGGGTTCTCGTCCTTGATGTCGTTGGCGGGAGTGACCGGCGAGATGCGCAGGCCGGTGCGGCCGCCGCCGACTTCACCGACGACGGCGCGCATGACTTCCAGCAGCAACCGCGCGCGGTTCTCCATCGAGCCCCCGTAGTCGTCGGTGCGATGGTTGGCGCCGGTCTTGAGGAACTGGTCCAGCAGATAGCCGTTGGCGCCATGCACCTCGACACCGTCGAAGCCGGCGGTGCTGACCGCGTGCCGCGCGGCGTGCCGGTAGTCGTGCACGATGCCGGGAATCTCCTCGGCATCGAGCGCACGCGGCTCGGAGGTCGGGACGAACGAGCCCACGCCGTCCTTGATCAGGTAGGTCTTGGTCCTGGCCGTGATCGCCGATGGCGCCACCGGCTTCTGGCGATCGGGCTGCAGTTCCACATGCGAGACGCGGCCCACGTGCCACAGCTGCACCACGATGCGCCCGCTCTTGTCGTGCACCGCTTCGGTCACCCGCTTCCAGCCATCGAGCTGGTCGGTGCCGTACAAGCCCGGCACGTCCGCATAGCCCTGGCCCTGGGCGCTGATCGCCGTGGCCTCGGTGATCAGCAGGCCGGCGCTGGCGCGCTGGGCATAGTACTGCGCCATCAGCGGCGTCGGCACGGCCTCGGGTGCGCGATTGCGCGTCAGCGGCGCCATCGCGATACGGTTGGGCAGATGCAGGTTGCCCGCCTTCACAGGATCGAACAAGCTCGGCATACGGCAGCTCCTCGCGGTTGAGCGGCAGGTGTAGCACAACTGCCATCAGCTTAATGAGTAGGCGTAACCCTTGCAGATTGCAAGGTCGGGGCGGCCCGCGAACTCTGCAGCGACAATGGCTCGATGAAACGGTTCGTCAAATGGCTGGTGGCGATCCTCCTGGCAGGGGTGTTGCTGCTGGCGGCCGTGGCGGTGGTCCTGCAGTACTGGGTGCGCAGCGAGGATTTTCGCGGCCGGGTGAGCCAGCAGATTTCCACAGCGGTGGGCATTCCGGTGCAGTTGGGGCGCGTTTCCGTGGACGTGTGGCCCTTGCCCGCCGTGGCGCTGGACCAGGTGCGGTTCGCGAGCCGCCCACCCTTGACGCTGGAACGCATCGAGGCCCGGCCGGCCTGGGCCGAGCTGGCGCAGGGACGGCTTCAGATCGCCACCCTCGTCGTGCGCAATGCAGTGGTTCCGGAGCCGGCCGTGTCCGCCATCGCTGCCGCACTGAAGAAGCCGCATCCTGGCGTGACAACCACGCGCGCGTCCGGCGCAGTCATCGGCTTTTTGCCGCGGCGTACGCTGCTGGACCACGTCACCTGGGTGGATGCCAAGGGCGGCAGCACCACGGTCGATGCGCAAGCGCAGATCGATGCCGACGGCATGCCGGGGACCGCGCAGGTGCAAGTGCTCAAGGGGCGCTTCCAGGGAGCCAAGATCACGCTGCAGCGGCAACCCGATCACTGGGCGCTGCGCACGGCCATCGGTGGCGGCAGCATCACGGGCACGCTCCAGCTGCAGCCCGCGCCGAAGGGCGGCGGTTCGCTGCTGCAGGGTCAGATGGACGCGCTCAACGTCGAGGTTGCTGCGCTGACCGCGCCGAACCGCTCGCTCACCGGCCGGCTGGAAGCGCACACCACATGGCGTGCGGAATTCCAGGAACTGGACGCGCTCGCCGAGGCACTGCACAGCCAGACCCGCTTCACCGTGCACGACGCCGTGGTGCACGGCATCGATCTGGCGCAGGCCGTGAAGACCGTGGGCTTGAGCCGCGGCGGCGAGACCCGGCTGGACACCTTGGCCGGCAACGTCGCGACCCAGGGGCGTGCCGTGCAACTGACCAATCTGGTCGCCAGCTCCGGCCTGCTGTCGGCCAGTGGCAATGTGGCGATCGCACCGAACCGCACCCTGAGCGGGCGCATTACGGTGGACCTCGCCTCGGCGGCGGCGGGCGGCGCGCTCGGTGTGCCGCTCGCAGTGGGCGGCACGCTGGATGCGCCGTCGGTAATGCTCACGCGCGGTGCGTTGGCGGGCGCTGCCATCGGCACCATGCTGGCGCCGGGCGTGGGCACCGGTGCCGGCGCCAAGCTCGGGGACCGGATCGGCGAGGGCCTGAAGGGTCTGTTCGGCAAATAGCGCGGCAGTCCTACAGCGCGGCGCGCCGGCTGCTGATCGATGGACCCGGCCGTATCGATACCATGGGTTCACCGGGCATTGGAAAACCAAGCATGCATCTTTCAACGGTCGAAACCGTTCTTGAATACGAGGTCAAGACGCCGACCCATTTCTGCTTCAACCTCGAGGCGGCGCATTGGCCGACCCAGAAGATCCTGAGCGAGCGGCTCGCCGTCTCCTCGGGCGTGGCGATGCACAGCTTTACCGATGAAGTCAGCGGCAACCGGTTCTTCCGCTTCGATGCGCCGCCGGGGCCGCTATTGGTCGATTACAAAGCCGATGTCGAGGTCTATTCGGAGCATGTCGACGAGCAGCTGCCGCAGACGCCGGTCGGTGAAGTGCCTGATGCCATCTTCCACTACCTCATGCCCACCCGCTACTGCGAATCCGACGTGCTCAGCAGCGCCGCGCAGCAGATGTTCGGCAACGAACCTCCGGGCATCGCGCGGGTGCGCAAGGTCGTCAAGTGGATCCACGACTCGATCGAATACCGGGTGGGCAGCAGCAACTCGACCACCACCGCGCAGGACGTGTTCGTGCACCGCTGCGGCGTGTGCCGCGACTTTGCCCACCTGGGCATCACGCTGTGCCGCGCGCTCAACATCCCGGCGCGCATCGTGGTCGGCTATGTGTGGTTCGATGAACCGCCGCAGGATTTTCACGCCACGTTCGAAGCCTGGCTCGGCGGGCAGTGGGTGCTGTTCGATCCGACCGGCATGGCACCGGTCGACCGGCTGGTGCGAATCGGCACCGGCCGTGACGCGAAGGACGTCGCCTTCAGCACGATCTTCGGCTCGGTGGAGATGACCCGCATGGTGCTGAATGTCCACGAGCACGAGCCGCGCAAGACGCCCGACAGCGGCAAGGCAGTGGTGGAATTGGCGGCGGTTGGCGCCAGGGAGTGAGATTCCCTGTGTCCCCGTCGATGACAAAACCCCTAATCCTTGTAGCTCGGATCCATGCGATCCAGCTTGCGGATCAGTGACGGCCAGACGAAGGCGCCGCCGAGGCCGCCGGTCTGCACGCGCAGCGCTTCGGCCACGCCACTGACGATTCGCGGGTCCACCTGCACGAGCTCGCCGCCGGCCTGCGCATCGAGCTGGATACGGCAGGTGTTCTCGAAGGTGTACATCTGCAGGAAGGCGTCGGCGATGTTCGGTCCGGCCACCAACAGGCCGTGATTGCGCAGCACCAGGAAGTTGGCCTGCCCCAGGTCCGCCTGCAGGCGCGGCTTCTCCTCTTCGCGGAACGCCACGCCTTCGTAGTCGTGATACGCCAGCGATGCCAGCACGAAAGTCGATTGCTGCGACAGCGGCAGGATGCCGCATCGCTGCGCGCTTACCGCCACGCCGGCGCGCGTGTGCGTGTGCAGCACGCACTGCACGTCCGGGCGCGCCTCGTGCACCGCGCTGTGGATCACGAAGCCGGCCGGGTTGACCGGGAAGGGCGAGTCGATCACCTTGGTGCACTGTTGATCAACTTTCACCAGCGACGACGCGCTGATCTCGTCGAACATGAGGCCGTACGGATTGATCAGGAAGTGGTGCTCGGGACCGGGAACGCGCGCGCTGATGTGCGTGAACACCAGGTCGCTCCAGCCATACAGCGCGACCAGCCGGTAGCAGGCCGCAAGATCGACGCGCAGCTGCCATTCTTCGGCACTGACGAGTTGTTTGAGCGATGGGATTTGCATGATGCGCGCGAGGATACCGCGCATTCCCGCGGCGCGCCAGGCTGCCGCCAGAATGGCGCGACTGCTATCGAAAGTGTAGCAACCTAGGCGTCGCCAGGCCCGACATGGCCTTGCCGGCGCAGGCCGCCGCTTGAGCTTCAGCACGCCTGCCCGCGGAAAAATCGTGGCCCAAGTAAAATCGAAAGTTTTCCGGCGGCTGCGGCCCCGCCGCGCGCCGAGGCGCCAGATCCCAATGCTCTACCCTGAAGAATTCGACGTGATCGTGGTCGGCGGCGGCCATGCGGGCACCGAGGCGGCCCTGGCTTCGGCACGCATGGGCTGCAAGACGCTATTGCTGACGCACAACATCGAGACACTGGGACAGATGAGCTGCAACCCCTCGATCGGCGGCATCGGGAAGGGGCATCTGGTGAAGGAGGTCGATGCGCTGGGCGGTGCGATGGCGATCGCCACCGATGAGGGCGGCATTCAATTTCGCATCCTCAACTCCAGCAAGGGTCCCGCTGTGCGCGCAACCCGGGCCCAGGCCGACCGCATTCTCTACAAGGCGGCGATCCGCCGGCGACTGGAGAACCAGCCCAACCTCACCTTGTTCCAGCAGGCTGTGGATGACCTGATGGTCGAGGGCGACCGGGTGGTGGGCGCTGTGACGCAGGTTGGCATTCGCTTCCGCTCGCGCACGGTGGTGTTGACGGCAGGTACTTTTCTGGATGGCCGGATCCACGTCGGCCTCAACAATTACCAGGCTGGCCGCGCGGGAGACCCGCCGGCCGTGTCGCTGGCGGCCCGGTTGAAGGAGCTGAAACTGCCGCAGGGGCGGCTGAAGACGGGCACGCCGCCGCGCATCGACGGCCGGACGATCGATTTTTCGAAGTGCGAGGAGCAGCCCGGCGATCTGGATCCGGTGCCGGTGTTCAGCTTCCTCGGCAACGCCGCGATGCACCCGCGGCAGGTGCCGTGCTGGATCACCCACACCAACGAGCGCACCCACGAGATCATCCGCTCGGGGTTCGATCGCAGCCCCATGTTTACCGGCAAGATCGAAGGCGTGGGTCCGCGCTATTGCCCGAGCGTC
>DATNCB010000121.1:0-3019 GCA_035571715.1 Ramlibacter sp. | reverse complement strand
CTGCGCTTCCAGTTGCACAGCCTGGCCGAACACGTAGGATTCCATGGACAGTACGCCATGCGCGATGCCACCTGCGAGCACCGTCGCCGGCAGAACGGACGGTGCCGCGCCCAGGGCGACCAGCAGCGGAAGGAAATGCTCAGCTGTGGGATGGGCGCGAGCCGCGTGCGGGGCCTGCTCCAGCGCCTGGATCACATGCGTAGCGTCGCCTGCCTGCACTGCTTGGCGAATCCATGTCGTGAATGCCCGCGCGTACTCGGCCTCTGCCGTGTGTCCTTCGCGAAATTCGAACAGATTGTGAGTGAGGCTGCCGGAGCCCACGATCAGGACACCTTGGTCGCCAAGCGGCGCTAGAGCGCGGCCGTACTCGAACGCGGATTGCGAGTCGAGGCGGTGCGGCAGGGACACCTGGAATACTGGCACATCGTGCTGCGGATAAAGGTGCATCAGCGGTACCCAAGCGCCATGGTCCAGGCCGCGGCTCGCATTGAGCGTCGCCGACGACCAGCCCGCAGCCCGCACCAATTCAATGGCACGCGCGGCCAGATCCGGGTGGCCAGCAGCGGGATAGCTCATGTCGTAGAGCGCAGGATCGAAGCCGCCGAAGTCGTGGATCGTGCGAGGGTGCGCCGAACTCGTGGCTTCGGGCTGGCGCGTCATCCAGTGCGGCGACACAACCAGCACCGCCGCCGGCCGTGGCAGGACGCGTCCCAGCTTGTTCAGTTGGGCGCCGGCCAGAGCGGGCTCCAAGGCATACGTTGGCGCACCGTGGGAAATGAATAAGGCAGGCAAGCGTTCCATCTAGTGATCCTTAGTGCGGGACATGCGTCCAACGTGTTTCGACGATCTTGGCGAGCTAGCGTTCAGCTGCTGGCTTGCCTCGCGACCAGCGCAGCATCCAGCGACGCCCGACCGGCCCCGGTCACGGTGAGCGAAAGCGCCACGGCCAGCAACGCCAGGCCGAACTCATAGCCGTTGTTGCTCACGAACAGGCCCTTGTCGATGTGCACACTGAAGATCGCCACCAGCATCGCGAAAGCAAGTGCCGCGGCGGCAGGCCGCACCAGCAGACCGAGCACGAGCGCCAGCCCGCCAAAGAATTCAGCGCTGCCGGCCAGCAGGGCCATCAGGTAGCCGGGTGCCAGGCCGATGGATCCCATCCATTGGCCGGTGCCTTCGAGGCCGTAGCCGCCGAACCAGCCGAACAATTTCTGGGCGCCGTGCGCCGCGAAGATCAGCCCTACCGGGATGCGAAGGGCAAGCGGACCCCAGCCCGCGCCGGGGGCCAGAAGACGTTGAGTGAAAGAACGTGTCATTTGAAGCTCCTTGATAAGGTCAGGCCTTGCGCAGCCACGCCGGGGCGACGGTCGTCCCCAGGCCCGCGCCGTAGCCGAAGTAGATGTTCAGTCCGGCGAGCGGTTCGAGATACCGGGCGTTCTTCAGGGGGCCAGCATCCATGGCCTCGAAACCCATGCTTTCAGCCAGGGCCCGCGCAGTCTGCTTGGCGCGCTCGTTGTCGCTGGCGAGGAACACGGTGGCTTTGCGCCCGTTGCCGAAATCAGGCCCTGCGGCCAGCACCTGAGCGAACAGCGTGTTGAAGCCCTTGACCACTTGCGCGCCGGGGACTGCTTGTGCAATCTGCTCGGCCGCGGACGTGTCGTGGCCGATGGTCAGGCCCATGTAGTCGGGCGTCAGCGGGTTCGTGATGTCGATCACCACCTTGCCGTTCAGGTCCCCCAGAGAGCGCAGGGCGCCCGCAGCGGCTTCGTACGGCGTGGCGACGATGATCGCGTCCGCGCCTTGTGCTGCTGCCTGCGGAGCCAAGGCTTCGACGCCCGGATTCTGGCTGGCCAGTTCGTTGGCCTTGGCGGGGTTGCGGCCTGTCACACGGACCTTGTGGCCGGCGGCGCGCAACTGGCGAGCGAATGCGGAGCCCATGTTGCCTGAGCCGATGATGGTGATGTTCATGACGCGATTCCTTTGACGACTTGAAATGAGCGCGTGGGAGCGCAGCGTTACTGGGCGTTGCGCGGTTGTCCGGCGATGGTGGTGGCAATCGCGGCGGAATCCTCGTGGCGGGCGAGATAGGCCGAGCCGCTGTCTTCGCCGTTGAGCGCGGCGACTTGTTCACGCGCGGCGATGTACTCGGCAGCCACTTCGGCACGAGTGCGTTTGCTGCTGAACTGGGCCAGCGGGTTGTACTGGTTGGACCACGGGTTCACGCGGGATTGCCTGAAAGCGTTCAGCTCGGCCTGGACCGCGGCGCGTGTCGCGGTCGAGGTGAAGGGCGTCGTGTCGATAGTGATGTCGTCGGCGAATGAGCTGCTGGCGGCTGCGGCGAGGACGAGGGCGATTGCGAAGTTGCGGTTCATGGTGATTCCTGGATAGAGGTTGGTTGATGGGTGTTGCGGAGGACTTTTCCGCCGCCACAACTGCACTTTAAATGTCCCGACTCAAGAGATAAACTAGCGCCATTGAGATTAATTGTCTTGAATAACGGAACAAAATGGACAAATTCCAGGAAATGCTGGCCTTCACCTCGGTCGTCGAAGCCGGCAGCTTCGTACGTGCGTCCGACTCGCTGGCGATGTCGAAGGCCGCGGTATCGCGGCAGATAGCAGACCTCGAAACAAGACTGGGCGTGCGCTTGCTCCATCGAACGACCCGCAAACTTTCGTTGACGCAAGAAGGCGAGGTGTTCTACGCGCGTTGCCGGGAACTGCTCGGTGGCCTGGAGGAAGCCGAGGCTGAAGTCACGGCGCGCAGCGGGCAAGCCGTGGGCACTCTCAAAGTCAGCGCGCCGGTGTCGTTCGGCTTGTTGCACCTGGCATCGCTATGGGCCGGATTCATGGCGGCGCATCCGGACGTGTCGCTGGATGTGACCCTGTCGGACCGGATCGTGGATCTCGTGGAGGAGGGATTCGACGTCGCGGTGCGCATCGCGCGGCTGCCCAGTTCCTCGCTGGTCAGCCGCCAGCTTTCATCGACGCGCATGGTGCTGTGCGCGACCCCTCGATAT
>DATNCB010000120.1:0-1003 GCA_035571715.1 Ramlibacter sp. | reverse complement strand
CAAGCGCAACATCGACAAGGCCACCGGCAGCCTGGAAGGCGTGCAATACGAGGAAATCAGCTACGAAGGCTATGGCATCGGCGGCGCGGCCATCATCGTGGACACCATGACCGACAACAAGGTGCGCACCGTGGCCGAGGTACGCCACGCCTTCAGCAAACACGGCGGCAACATGGGCACCGCAGGCTCGGTGTCGTTCCAGTTCCAGAAGGTGGGTCAGCTCATCCTGGCGCCGGGCACCAGCGAAGACATGGTGATGGACGTGGCCCTGGAGGCCGGGGCCCAGGACGTGATCGCGGACCAGGACGGCACCATCGAGGTCATCACGTCGCCCGCCGACTTCGAAGCCGTGAAGAATGCGCTGGAAGCCGCCGGCCTGAAAGCCGAGGTGGCCGAAGTCACGATGCGCCCGGAGAACACGATCGAGTTGAAGGGCGACGAGGCGGCCCGGATGCAAAAACTGCTCGACGTCCTGGAAGACCTCGACGACGTGCAGAACGTGTTCCACAACGCCGAGATCGACGAATGAGGCCGGCATGAAGGTCCTGGTGATCGGCGGCGGCGGCCGGGAACACGCCCTTGCCTGGAAACTGGCCCAGTCGCCCAAATTGCAGGCGGTCTATGTGGCGCCCGGCAACGGCGGCACGGCGCTCGATCCACGGCTGGAAAACGTAGCCATCACGGATATTCCAACACTGCGCAAGTGGGCGCTCGACCAGAAGATCGTCCTGACCGTGGTGGGTCCCGAGGGTCCGTTGGCGGCCGGCGTGGTGGACGATTTTCGCGACCACGGGCTGCGCATCTTCGGGCCCACGCGGGCGGCGGCGCAACTGGAGAGCTCCAAGGCGTTTTCCAAGGCCTTCATGAAGCGCCACAGCATTCCGACGGCCGAATACGAGACCTTTACCGATCCCGTCGCGGCTCACGCGTACGTCGATCGCGTGGGTGCACCTATCGTGGTCAAGGCCGATGGCCTGGCGGCGGGCAAGGGCGTCGTCGTGGC
>DATNCB010000119.1:0-9136 GCA_035571715.1 Ramlibacter sp. | reverse complement strand
CTCGGCCCTGGTGCCCGCGGCCGTGCCGCCCCTGGTCGCCATTCAGGCGCCGTCGGCCGCGGTCAATCCCTATGGTCTCCGGGCCTTGTGGGCGCAAGGCGATTGGGTGGCCCAGGGCACGCTGGCCATCCTGGCGATCATGTCCCTGGCCAGCTGGTACGTACTCATCACGAAACTGCTGGCCCAGTCGCGCATGGGCGACCAGGGCAAGGCGGCCAACAAGAACTTCTGGGCCGCCGACAGCGTGCGGCAAGGGATGGAGGCCCTGCAGAAGACCAGCCCCTATCGCTTCATCGCCGAATCGGCGCTGGAGGCTACCAACAAGCACGACGGGCTGATCGGGCAGGTGGACCTGAATACCTGGGTCGCGCAGAGCATCGAACGCGCCGTGGGGACCGTCCACAGCCGCACCCAGGAGGGGCTGGCGGTGCTGGCCACCGTCGGGTCGACCGCACCATTCGTTGGACTGTTCGGTACGGTCTGGGGCATCTACAACGCGCTGGTCAGGATCGGCGCTTCGGGCCAGGCTTCGATCGACAAGGTGGCCGGCCCAGTTGGCGAAGCTCTCATCATGACTGCGCTCGGCTTGGCGGTGGCCGTGCCGGCGGTGCTGGGCTACAACTGGCTGGTGCGGCGTAACAAGGTCGCGATGGATACGGTGCGCGGCTTCGGCTCGGACCTGCATACGGTGCTGCTGGCGGCGGGCACCAAGCGCTAGCCTCATACTTATATATGGCGATCCGCTATTCGCAGGGCGAAGACAGCGAAGACACCCTGATCGCGCAGATCAACACGACGCCGCTGGTGGACGTGATGCTGGTGCTGCTGATCATCTTCCTGATCACCATTCCGGTGGTCAACAGCTCCATTCTGGTCAGCTTGCCGCGTGAAGCCATCCAGTCGCGCGAAACTCAGGGCGAGGACGTCATCGTCACCGTCGATGCTCAGGGGACGATCTACTGGTTCGACACGCGGCTGCCTGACCCGCAAGTGCTGCGCGACCTGCTGGACCGCGTAGCCGTGCTCAAGCCCCAGCCCGAACTGCACATCCGCGCCGATGCGCGGGCCGACTATGAGTCGGTCGGCCGCGTCGTCTATGCGGCGCAGCAGACCGGCATCGCGCGGATCGGCTTTCTGACCGAACCGCAGGAGCGTTCGCCATGACCCCCGGGGCCGGGCTGGACCGCGAACCGGACGTCATGGTGGACATCAACACCACGCCACTGGTGGACGTGCTGCTGGTGCTGCTCGTCATGCTCATCATCACGATTCCGATCCAGCTGCACTCGGTCAACATCGAGATGCCGGGCAGGCAGGCGCCGCCGCCGGTGCAGCCTGAGGTGGTGCAGATCGATGTGACGCCGGCTGGCACCTTCTTGTGGAATGGCGAATCGCTGTCGGGCCGGGCCGAGCTGGAGGGGCGGCTGCGGCAGGCCTCGGCGCAACCCGAGCAGCCGGAGATCCACCTGCGCCCTCACCGCGCGGCCAAGTACGACACGGTCGCTGCCGCACTGGCCGCCGCGCAACGCCAGGGCCTGACCAGGATCGGGCTGGTCGGATCGGAGCAGTTCGCGCCTTGAGGACGCAACTTGCCCGGGTCGTGCCTCAGGGCTCGTACTCTTGCGAGCCCTGCACCCAGATGAAGGACTGGACATCGATCATGTCGCGTGCCTTGAATCCCGGCTTGCGGTCCAGGTCGCGGCGGATGATGGCCGCGAACGTCAGCAGGGATTGATAGATGCTCCAGGCCGGCTGGGGCCGGTAGACGAGATCGAATCCATAGGCCCGCGCCGCCTTGCGTGTCACCATCGGTTTGAGAAACAGGTGCTTGTCGGGCCGTGCGATGAAGCCGAACACTGTCACCAGCGGCCAGGTCAGCACCCGTGTCTGACGGCGGGGTAGGTCGGCCACCGCCTGGACCCAGTCCTCGAATTTGCGCTGTGGCGAACCGCGGTCCCACAGAAAGGCATAAAGCTCGGTCGCGAACAGCCGTGCACCGGCGGCCGTCTTCACGGCATCGCGCAACGCCATCTTTTCGAAAGAAAACAGCAGGTTGGTATGCGATTCGATCCGAACGGCGATGTCGGCGATCTGCCGGAACTCCCCGCGCGCCAGCAGCTTGCGAAAAGCGGCCGGGCCGAGCTGGCTTTGCCACTCTAGGTGGGCCCGCTCCTTGTACGATCGCTCCGCCACCAGGTAGGTCTCGTCCTGGAAGCCGTCCGGATAGAACAGTTCGAATTTGCGGCGCGAGCGGGCCGCTCCGAGGTAGTTGACATTGCCGGCGCGGGCGCCCGTCACGGGAGAGGATAGGGATGCGAGGTTTGCCATGAGGGCAGTTTTTGGCTTGGCCCAACCTCAGCCATGTCGGACGAGGCCTTGCGTCGATGTAGGAATGTGACGGCGCCGCGTAACTCCAGCCCGAAACGTTCGCGCCTGGCACCAGGAAGAGCAGGAGCTCTTCCGGTTACGCACTGATGAGCCGTACCTCAGTGATCTCGGACGGCGCGCCCAAGCGCTGAGGCGGCCCCCAATAGCCGGTGCCGCGGCTGACGTAGACCCGCAGTCGCCCCAGGCGGTACAGCCCGGCCGTAAACGGCTGTTGCAGTCTTATCAAGAAGCTCCATGGCAGGAACTGGCCGCCGTGGGTGTGGCCCGACAGTTGCAAATCGAAGCCGGCCTGTTCGGCTGCCGCCGCGCTGCGCGGCTGATGGGCCAGCAAGATCTTCACGGCTGCGTCTGCTGGCGCGCCCGCCAGCGCCGCCTGGGGATTGCTGCGATGGGCCGTGTCGAAATAGCCGGCGCTGTAATCGGGCACTCCCGCCAACACGAGCTTGCCGCCTTCGCGCGCAATCACCACATGCTCGTTGTGCAGCACCTTCAGTCCCAAGCGCCGGAGCTCGGCCAGCCAGGGCTCGACGCCCGAGTAGTACTCGTGGTTGCCCGTCACGAAATAACTGCCGTGCCTGGAAATCAGCCGCGCCAGGGGCTCGACCTCACTTGCCAGTTCCGACACGCTGCCGTCGACCAGATCGCCGGTGATGGCGACGATGTCG
Organism: Ramlibacter sp.; assembly: GCA_035571715.1. Lineage (GTDB taxonomy): Bacteria > Pseudomonadota > Gammaproteobacteria > Burkholderiales > Burkholderiaceae_C > Ramlibacter. The sequence continues at coordinate 6,083 of DATNCB010000119.1, read as the reverse complement.
GGACGCAGGCGATTCACGGCCTCGACGATGGCTTCCACGTAGGGCCGCCTGATCGTGGTGCCGACATGGATGTCGCTGATCTGCACGATGGTGAAGCCATGCAATGCAGCCGGCAACCCCGGCACCGGAATTTCCACGGTGACCACACTGGCGGTGCGCCGGGCATTGACGTAGCCCACCAAAGTGGCTGCAATGCCGAGCAGCGGCACGGCCGCGGCGCTGTCAGCACGCAGGGCATCGATGGGCACGGCAGACACTGTGGCGAGGTTCACGATGGATCCGGCAAGCAGCAACACGTCACGCAGCACCGTGAGCACCAGGAGCGACGAGAACAGTCCCATGAACACGAAGCCGGCCCAGGCCAATGTCGCGGCAGTGCCGGGTTTGGCGACGCGGCGCGCGAAAAAACCAGCCGGAACGAGCACCGACGAGGCAGCCAGCATGAGCGCCACCAGCGCGGCGGCGAAATGTCCGGGAATGGCCGGAACGATGCGCGCGCCGATGTATAGGTGCAGCGCCGCCGACAAGCTGAGCACGGAGGCCAAGGGCATGGGTGCCAACTGGTGCCAGATTCGCCAAATGAAAGCCGCTTTGAGCCGCTTCTCAAGGCCGGCAGGGCCGCCCGTATCGGAATTTTCTCATTTACCGCCTGAAACTGCGATGAATCAAACGAAACCCGCGCACTTTCGCTTAACCTCCGCGCGCCAGATGATAGAAGGCCTTTTCAGATTGCGGAACGCGGAATTCATTTAAGCTCGCGCTCGCAAGTCCCACAACCGCTTTTAACCAACGAGGAGAGACGTCCATGCTGAGAGACGTGCCCGCCGAAACAATGGCAGGGGAAACCCGTGTTGCCGTCACACCCGAGACGGCCAAGAAACCTTTGCTTATCGGCGTTCCGAAGGAAACGGCGGCAGGCGAGAAACGCGTCGCGACCGTACCCGAGGTGGTGGAAAAGCTCGTCAAGCTCGGGTTCTCGGTGGCCGTGGAAAGCGGCGCGGGCGACGCCGCGAACTGCGGCGACGATGCCTATCGCGCGGCGGGCGCCCAGGTCATAGCCGGCGCCGCCAAGTTGTTTGCAGCGGCCGACATGGTGTTCAAGATCGGCGTGCCGACGCCTGAGGAAGTCGGCCTGATGCACGAGGGCCAGACCCTGATCGGCTTCATCTGGCCGGCGCAGAACCCTGAACTGATGCAGCAGCTCGCGGCGCGCAAGGTCACCGTGCTGGCCATCGACTCGCTGCCGCGCACGCTCTCCCGCGCCCAGAAGATGGACGCTTTGACCTCGCAGGCCGGCGTCGCCGGCTACCGCGCCGTGATCGAGGCGGCCAACGCCTTCGGCCGCTTCTTCAACGGCCAGATCACGGCCGCGGGCAAGGTTGCGCCAGCCAAGGTTTTCATCGCCGGTGCCGGCGTCGCCGGCTTGGCGGCGATCGGCACTGCTGCCAGCCTCGGCGCCATCGTGCGCGCCAACGACACCCGTGCCGAAGTGGCCGACCAGGTCGTGTCGCTGGGCGGTGAATTCGTCAAGGTCGATTACGAGGAAGAAGGGTCCGGCGGCGGCGGCTACGCCAAGGTCATGAGCGAGGGCTTCCAGAAGGCCCAGCGCGAGATGTACGCCAAGCAGGCCAGAGAGGTGGACATCATCATCACCACGGCCCTGATCCCCGGCAAGCCCGCCCCCCGGCTGATCACCGCCGAGATGGTGCAGAGCATGAAGCCGGGCAGCGTGATCGTCGACATGGCGGCCGAGCGCGGCGGCAACTGCGAACTGACCGAGCCTGGCAAGGCGGTGGTGAAGCACGGTGTGACCATCGTCGGCTACACCGACCTGGCTTCGCGGCTGGCCAAGCAGTCCTCCACGCTGTACGCCACCAACCTGTTCCGCGTCGCCGAGGAGCTGTGCAAGACCAAGGACGGCATCATCGACGTCAACATGGACGACGAGGCCATCCGCGGCCTGACGGTCGTCAAAGAGGGCAACATCACCTGGCCGCCGCCCGCGCCCAAGGTCGCGGCCGCGCCTGCTGCCAAGCCGGCCGCAATGCCGGCCAAAGCGCCCAAACATGGCGAGGCGAGCGCACCGGCTTCACCCACGCGCACCGCAGTCATGTTCGGCATCGCCGCGCTGGCGTTCTGGTTCGTCGGCGCGAACGCACCCGCGGCTTTCCTCAGCCACTTCACGGTGTTCGTGCTGGCCTGCTTCGTCGGCTACATGGTGGTGTGGAACGTCACCCCCGCCCTGCATACGCCGCTGATGAGCGTTACCAATGCGATCAGCAGCATCATCGCCATCGGCGCCCTGGTGCAGATCGCGCCGCCGCTGCTCGGCGGTGGGGCGGTACGGCCCGAGGCGTGGATCCACTGGCTGGCGTGGGTGGGCATTGCGCTCACCGCAGTCAACATGTTCGGCGGCTTCGCCGTCACGCAGCGCATGCTGCAAATGTTCCGCAAATAAGGGAAAGCGAATCATGGGCGCAACTCTTTCAACTGCCTCCTATATCGGGGCGACCATTCTCTTCATCCTCAGCCTCGGCGGCCTTTCGAATCCGGAGAGCTCGAGGCGCGGCAATCTCTACGGCATGATCGGCATGACCATCGCCGTGCTGGCGACGGTTTCCGGGCCGCAGGTGACTTCGGCCGGCTATGCCTGGATCATCGGCGCGATGGTGATCGGCGGCAGCGTCGGTCTGTACGCCTCGCGTGTCGTAAGAATGACGCAGATGCCGGAACTGGTGGCGCTGATGCACAGCCTGGTCGGCCTCGCCGCGATGCTGGTCGGCTTTGCCAATTACATCGACCCGGCGGCCTCGTCCGAATTCACCGGTGCGGCGAAGTCGATTCACGAAATGGAAATCTACATCGGCGTGCTGATCGGTGCGGTGACCTTCACGGGCTCGATCATCGCGTTCGGCAAGCTTTCCGGGAAGATCGGCGGCAAGACCTTGCTGCTGCCGGGACGTCACTGGTTGAACCTGGCCGGCCTGCTGGTGGTGATCTGGTTCGGGCGGGAATTTCTGCACGCTGAATCGATCGCCGCGGGCATGATGCCGCTCATCGTGATGACCGTGATCTCACTGCTGTTCGGCATCCACATGGTGATGGCGATCGGCGGCGCCGACATGCCGGTGGTGATTTCGATGCTCAACAGCTACTCGGGTTGGGCGGCGGCGGCGACCGGCTTCATGCTGTCGAACGACCTCTTGATCGTCGTCGGCGCGCTGGTCGGCTCCAGCGGTGCCATCCTCTCGTACATCATGTGCCGGGCGATGAACCGCAACTTCATCAGCGTGATCGCTGGCGGATTCGGTTCCGAGGGCGGTGCGCCGGCACCGGCGGGCGCCGCACAACCGGCCGGTGAGGTCAATCCGATCCTGGCCGCGGAAACAGCGGAACTGCTGCGCGAGTCCAAGAACGTCATCATCGTCCCAGGCTATGGGATGGCGGTGGCGCAAGCGCAGCACACGGTCTATGAGATCACCAAAGTCCTGCGCGAGAAGGGCGTCAATGTGCGCTTCGGCATCCACCCGGTGGCGGGCCGCATGCCGGGCCACATGAACGTGTTGCTGGCCGAAGCCAAGGTGCCTTACGACATCGTCCTGGAAATGGACGAGTTGAACGAAGACTTTCCCGATACCGACGTCGCCATGATCATCGGCGCCAACGACATCGTGAACCCGGCCGCCCAGGAAGACCCGGCCAGCCCGATCGCCGGCATGCCGGTGCTGGAAGTGTGGAAGGCCAAGACCTCGATCGTGATGAAGCGCAGCATGGCCACCGGCTATGCGGGCGTCGACAATCCGCTGTTCTACAAAGACAACAACCGCATGCTGTTCGGCGACGCCAAGAAGATGCTCGACGAGGTGCTGGCCGCGCTGAAGGCCTGAGAATGGCCAAGGCGATCGAATGAGCTAAGGCAGAGCCTTCGCGCGCACCTACGAACGCGGCCCTTGTGGCCGCGTTTTCATTGAGGCGCCGCCGCCGCCTTGCCGGGCTTCTCCCCGTCGCACCGGCTTCTTTTTAGGGGTCCCGCTCTCGAAATTCATAGGGAAAACACAATAATGGCAGCTGCGGCCGGGCGACACAATCCGCGAGCCCGCTAACGGACCTGGAGAAAACAAAAATGAGCGACCTGAGCGACCGCCCCTGGCTGAGTTCCTATTCTGCCGGCGTCCCCGCCGACATCGATCCGTCGAGGTACGCTTCCCTGGTCCAGCTGATGGAAGAAAGCTTCCGCCAGTTCGCCAGCCGCTCGGCCTACAGCTTCATGGGCAAGGAAATCACGTTCGGCCAGGCCGACTCTCTCAGCCGCGCATTGGCCGCGTACCTGCAGGACTTGGGCCTGGCCAGAGGCGACCGGGTGGCGATCATGATGCCCAACGTGCCGCAGTACCCGGTGGCGGTCGCCGCCATCCTGCGCGCGGGGCTGGTGGTGGTCAACGTCAATCCCCTGTACACGCCGCGCGAACTCGAGCACCAGCTCAAGGACTCGGGCGCCAAGGCAATCGTCATCATCGAGAACTTCGCGAGCACGCTGGAGCAGTGCATCGCCAACACGCCGGTCAAGCACGTCGTGCTGTGCGCGATGGGCGACCAGCTCGGCCTGCTCAAGGGCGCTCTGGTCAACTATGTCGTGCGCAACGTCAAGAAGATGGTGCCCGCCTACAACCTGGCCGGCGCGGTGCGCTTCAACGATGCGATCGCGCGGGGCACGCGCGGGGCGTTCAGGAAGCCGGAAATCAAGCCCGACGACGTGGCCGTGTTGCAGTACACCGGCGGCACCACGGGCGTGTCCAAGGGCGCCGTGCTCCTGCACCGCAACATCATCGCCAACGTGCTGCAGTCGGAGGCTTTCAATCAGCCGGTGATGGACCAGGTCCCCGCCAGCGAGCAGTCCACGTCCGTTTGCGCGCTGCCGCTGTACCACATCTTCGCATTCACCGTGGGCATGATGCTGTCGATGCGTACCGGCGGCAAGCTGATCCTGATTCCCAATCCGCGCGACCTGCCGGCCGTGTTCAAGACGCTGTCGAAGGAAACTTTCCACAGCTTCCCCGCGGTCAACACGTTGTTCAACGGCATGGCCAACCACCCCGACTTCAATACCGTCAACTGGAGGAACCTGAAGGTCTCGGTCGGTGGCGGCATGGCGGTGCAGGGCGCGGTCGCCAAACTCTGGCTGGAAAAAACCGGCTGCCCGATCTGCGAAGGCTATGGCCTGTCGGAAACTTCCCCTTCGGCCAGCTGCAACCCGACCACCAACAAGGAATACAGCGGAACCATCGGCGTGCCGCTGCCCAGCACTTACTTCAAGCTGCTAGACGACGACGGCAACGAAGTGCCCATGGGCCAGCCCGGCGAAATCGCCATCAAGGGACCGCAGGTGATGGCGGGCTATTGGCAGCGGCCCGACGAAACCGCCAAAGTCATGACGCCCGACGGTTTCTTCAAGACCGGCGACATCGGCACAGTGGATGAGCGCGGTTATTTCAAGATCGTCGACCGCAAGAAGGACATGGTCCTGGTCAGCGGCTTCAACGTCTATCCGAACGAGGTCGAGGACGTCGTCGCCAAGCTCGACGGGGTGATGGAGTGCGCGGTCGTCGGCGTCGCCGACGAGAAGACCGGCGAGGCGGTGAAGCTGGTGATCGTCAAGAAGAACCCCGATCTCACGGAAGCCCAGGTACGCGATTACTGCCGTGCCAATCTGACCGGCTACAAGCAGCCCAAGGTGATCGAGTTCCGCACCGACCTGCCCAAGACGCCGGTCGGGAAGATCCTGCGGCGCGAGTTGCGGGACAAGAAGTAGCGCGGCTAATCGGGGCGCGTTTTGAACGGCACCCAGGTCACGTCCGAGGCTGCAGACCGACATAATCGCGCATGTTCCGGTTCATCCTGACGCGCCTGTCGCTGATCATCCCGACCTTCATCGGCATGACGCTGCTCGCGTTCTTCCTGATCCGGCTGGTGCCGGGCGACCCGATCGAAACCCTGGCCGGCGAGCGCGGCATCGACGCCGCGCGCCACGCGCAACTGCTCAAGGAGTTCGGCCTGGACAAGCCGGTGCTGGTTCAGTACGGGAT
>DATNCB010000118.1:0-2183 GCA_035571715.1 Ramlibacter sp. | reverse complement strand
GGCTTGCCACAACCGCGACGCTCGACGAGAACAACCTTTTGACCATCTCGGGCGACTCATCCGGGCCCATCACGCTGCAACTCGATCCCAGCGAGGACTACACCGGGTTGGGCTTCGCGCTGACACCGGATGGCAACGGCGGCACCACCATCGCGCTCGTGGCCGAGCCCGGACAGGTGCTCAATGGCGGCAACGGCAACAACACGTTGACGGGCTTAGCCGGCAACGACGTGATCTCGGGCGGCAACGGCAACGACATCCTGGACGGTGGCCGCGGCCACGACACACTTGACGGTGGCAATGGCAATGACTCGCTCGACGGCGGAATCGGCAACGATGATCTCTCCGGCGGCAATGGTGATGACACGCTACTCGGCGGGGTGGGCAACGACTCGCTGAGCGGCGGCAATGGCGATGATTGGCTCGATGCCGGCAGCGGCGTCGACACACTCACGGGCGGCAACGGCAATGATCACCTCGCCGCCGGGTCCGGCAACGACCTCCTGTCTGGAGGCAATGGTGATGACTGGCTCGGCGGCGGTGCGGGCGACGACACGCTCACCGGCGGGAACGGCAGCGATACGCTCGCATTCGGCGCCGAGTTCGGGCACGATGTGGTGACGGACTTCCGCAGCGGCGATCACATCGCGTTCCAGGATGGCGTGTTCAGCGACTTCCAGGCGGTGCTGGCCGCCAGCCAGCAGGTCGGCGCCGATGTGGTGATCACGCTTGATTCCGGGGACGTGATTACGCTCCAGCACGTGCAGCTCGCGAGCCTGCACGCCAGCGACTTCGTATTCGTGTAAGCGGGTTGCAGTGAGTATCCACTCGTCATGGCCGGGCATAGCGCGTCGAAGACGCGCGTGGACGCGCTCGTGTCCCGGCCATCCACGTCTCACTTGCTGTAACTACAGAAAGAAAGACGTGGATGCCCGGCACAACTGTACAGCCCGGAGACATACCTGACAGCGTTCGGAGAGATGCCTGACACTTCTGCTGCAAGGCAGGAGGGACGGGCATGGGCTGGCGGGAGATATCGGTGGCGGATCAGCGACGGGAGTTCGTGATGCTGGCTTCGCTGGCAGGGGCGAACGTATCGGCACTCTGTGAGCGGTTCGGGATCAGCCGGCAGACGGGGTATTTGTGGCTGCGGCGGTTTGCTGCGGGAGAAGACAGTTTCGCGGATCGCTCGCGTCGGCCGTTGCACAGTCCGCACCGCCTGGCGGGCGAGCTGGAAGCGCGGATTCTTGCGGTGCGCGACGCCCATCCGGCATGGGGCGCGCGCAAGATCGCAGTCGTGCTGCGGCGTGATGGAATCACGCCACCGGCGGGCTCGACCGTGCACGCGGTGCTGTCCCGCCATGGCCGCATCGCGCCGGAGAGTGCCGGCCGCGCCTATGGGACATTCGAGCGCCGTGAGCCGAACGCGCTCTGGCAGATGGACTTCAAGGGGCGGGTGCGATTGGGTTACGGCGCGTGGCTGCATCCGCTGACCGTCATCGACGATAACTCGCGCTTCGCCGTAGGGCTTGCGGCTTGCGCCGACCAGCAGACACAGACCGTACAAGCAAGGCTGGAGACGACGTTCCGCCATCACGGCCTGCCTGAGGCGATCTATGTCGACAACGGCTCGCCCTGGGGCGGCGGCCAGCCCCGCCAGTGGACGCCGCTGCGTGTCTGGCTGCTCAAGCTTGGCATCGAGACCATTCACAGCAAACCCTATCATCCACAGGGGCGCGGCAAGAACGAGCGCTTCCACCGCAGCCTCAAGGCGGAAGTGCTCTCGCTCGCGCTGTTCTCGAGCTTTGAGGATGCGCAAGCCGCCTTCGATCGCTGGCGCCATGTCTATAACCGCGAGCGACCGCATCAGGCGCTCGACTTCGCGACGCCTGCTGAGCGCTACCGGCCATCGAAGCGAGCTTTCCCCAAAAACCTGCCAGCTCCCGTCTATGCGCCAGGCGAGATCGTGCGCCGCGTCGGCACGACCAAGGCTTACGTGTCCTTCCGCAACCGGCTTTGGAAAGTGCCGGAGGCATTTGCAGGTGAAGTTCTCGCCATCCGACCGCGCCAGCCCGACGGCCGATTTGCCATCTGCTTCGGCGCTTACGAGATCGCTTCACTCGATCTCAATAGTCCTGAAAGTCCCGAAACAGTGTAAAGGATGTCTCCGAACACCTGTCAGG
>DATNCB010000117.1:0-1657 GCA_035571715.1 Ramlibacter sp. | reverse complement strand
TCGAGTTCGCCGGCGCTGTAGCCCAGTTCGCCCAGTAATTCGCCGGTGTGCTGGCCCAGCTTGGGCGGGTTCAGCCGGACGCCGGGGCGTTCGCCGCCCAGGGTGAGCGGCAGCAGCGGGACCATCGTGGCGCGGCCGTCGCTCAGCGTGAGCGGCGCGAGGCCGCCGGTCGCATTCAGGTGCGGGTCGGCGAACAGGTCTTCGGGCCGCGTGATCGGTGCGAACGGCAGCGCGTTGCGCTCGAAAATCGCGCTCAGTTCGGCAGCGGTGTGCTCGGCCAGGCGTGAACGCAGGATCGGCATCATCCAGTCGCGCGCCATCACCCGGTCGTTGTTGGACTTCAGGCGCGGGTCCACCTTCAGATCGGCGAAACCGAAGGCGTCGCAAAAGATCGCCCACTGCGTGTCGCTCACGGCCGCGAGGAAAATCTGCTCGCCATCCTTGACGGTGAAGACGTCGTAGACAGCCCAGGCCGAGATGCGGCCCGGCATCGGCGCCGGCGGCTTGCCCGTCACCGCGAACTGCATCATGTGCTGCGCCACCAGGAACACGTTGTTCTCGAACAGCGCGCTTTGCACTTCCTGGCCCTTGCCGGTTTTTTCGCGCAAGGCCAGCGCGGCCATGGCACCGATGGCGCCGAACATCCCGCCCATGATGTCATTGACACTGGTGCCGGCGCGCAGCGGGTCGCCCGGGCGCCCCGTCATATAGGCCAGTCCGCCCATCATCTGCACGACTTCGTCCAAGGCGGTGCGGTGGTCGTACGGCCCAGGCAGGAAGCCCTTGTGGCTGACATAGATCAGGCGCGGATTCAGCCTGGACAAGGTCGCGTGGTCCAGGCCCAGCTTCTTCATCGTGCCCGGCTTGAAGTTTTCGCTCATCACGTCGGCGGTGGCGATCAGCCGTAAGGCGGCCTCCTTGCCCTCCGCCTTTTGCAAGTCCAGTGCGATGCTCTTCTTGTTGCGGTTGAAGAGGGGAAAGAAACCCGCGCCCGAACCCAATAGCTTGCGCGTGTTGTCGCCGGCGATGGGCTCGACCTTGATCACTTCGGCGCCGAGGTCGGCCAGCACCATGCCGCAGGTCGGCCCCATGACCATGTGCGTGAACTCGACCACGCGAATGCCTTCGTAAGGCAGCTTGTTGTCAGCCATAAGCGGCTCCCTGCACGAAGCCCTTGGGCAATCCGGCCTCGGCCGTCATGCCGTAGACCGGTTCGCCGGGCAAGCCCGCTTGCAACGGCGCGCGCGCCGCGATCAGCTTTTGGAGATCGACGCCGGTGCGCACACCCATCGCCTCGAACATGAAGACCAGGTCTTCCGTCACGACGTTGCCCGAGGCGCCCGGTGCATAGGGACAGCCGCCCAGGCCACCCAGCGAAGCGTCGAAGGTGCGAACGCCCACGTCGTACGCGGCCAGGCAATTGGCCAGCCCGAGGCCGCGCGTGTTGTGCATGTGGGCGGCGCCGGTGCGCTCGCCAATCACCGCGCGCACCTTGTTGAACAGGCGCCGCACCTGCGCCGGATTGGCCATCCCGGTGGTGTCGGACAGGCCGGATTCATCGGCACCGGCCTCGATCGCCTGCGCTGCCATCCACACCACGTCGTCTTCGCTGACCTCGCCCTGCAGCGTGCAACCGAACGCGGTGGAGATGCCGGCT
>DATNCB010000116.1:0-1909 GCA_035571715.1 Ramlibacter sp. | reverse complement strand
GACGTGTTGCCGCGCACGCCCACGGGCAAGCTGCTGCGGCGGCGCCTGGCTGAAATGCTCGCGACTGGCGAGAATCCGACATGAGCCGGCGGGGGTTTTCCAAATGACGGCGGTCCTGGACCAGCCGCTGGTGCAGCAGGCACGCAGTGCCGGCGTGCTGACGCTGACGATGTCGCGCCCGCCGGTCAATGCCCTGGATGATGCGCTGGTCGACGCGCTGGAAGCTGCGCTCGATTTGGCCTGCGCCGACGACGGCATCACGGTCGTGCATCTGCGCAGCGCCTGCAAGGTGTTCTGCGCCGGCGCCGACCTGGCGCTGATGTCCGAAAGCATCGCGACGCCGCAGGGGCTGGACCGCATGTTGGCCCTGGTCAAGCGCCTGCAGCGGCTGGCCGCGCGGCTCGAATCGGCGCCGCTGGTGACCCTGGCCGAGATCGGCGGCGCGGCCCTGGGTGGCGGCTTCGAGCTGGCGCTGGCTTGCGATCTGCGCATCGCGGCCAACGAGGCCAAGGTGGGTCTGCCCGAGGCGGGGCTGGGCCTACTCGCGGCCGCGGGCGGCACGCAGCGTCTGACGCGCCTGGTGGGGCCGGGCATCGCCAGGCGCCTGATCCTCGGGGCCGAAACGCTCGACGGCGCCACCGCGCAGCGGCTCGGCCTGGTGCAGTGGGCGGTTCCGCGTGCCGAGCTGGCGCAGACGGCCCAGGCACTGGCGCAGCGCTTCGCCGCGCTGCCGCGGCATGCGCTGGGCGCGGCCAAGGAATGCATCGCCGCCGCGCTCGACCCCTCGCGCGATGGTTTCGCCGAAGAAATTTTGCATACCAGGAAGCTGTATCAGCATCCGGCGACGCAAGCACTCGTCACCGCTTTTTTAGCACGGGCACCGCGCTAGGCAAGCCCTAGTAGACAGGCATTTGGTTATTTGTTATAACCAAATTGCTTCAAACCTAAACCTTTGAACCTTCATTCATTCAGGAGAACCCCCTCATGAAACTCGAAAACCGCACCGCCCTCATCACCGGCGCAGCCTCCGGCATCGGCCGCGCCACCGCCCAAGCCTACGCCGAAGCCGGCGCCCGCGTGATCCTGGCTGACATCGACGAAGCCAACGGGACCAAGGCCGCCGCCGAGCTGCGCGCCGCCGGTCACGTCGCCGACTACATGAACGTGGACATGACGTCTCCCGAATCCATCGAAGGATTCGCGGGCAAGGTGCTGCAGCGCTTCGGCGCGCCGGACGTGATCGTCAACGGCGCCGGCTGGGGCAAGAACCACCCGTTCGTGGAAGGCACGCCCGATCTGTGGAACAAGATGATCGCGCTGAACTTCGTCGGCCCGATGCAGCTCGTGAAGGCGTTTCTCCCCGCAATGATCGAGCGCAAGAGCGGCAAGATCGTCAACGTCTCCAGCGATGCCGGCCGGGTCGGCAGCCTGGGCGAAACCGTGTACTCGGGCGCCAAGGGCGGGCTGATCGCCTTCACCAAATCGCTCGCCCGCGAAGTGTCGCGCTATCAGATCAACGTCAATTGCGTCTGCCCCGGCCCGACCGACACGCCGCTGATGGCGGTGGTGCCTGACAAGGTGAAGGAAGCGCTGACCAAGGCCATCCCGTTCCGCCGCCTGGGCAAGCCGGAAGAAGTTGCCGACGCAATCCTGTTCTTCGGCAGCGACCGCGCGGCCTACATCACGGGCCAGGTGCTCAGCGTCAGCGGCGGGCTCACAATGGCCGGCTGATCCAGGAAACCAGGCCGACACCCCTTAGATAACCCCAGGAGAAATATCAATGAAGCGCATCCAGCTCGCCAACTACAAGGCGACCCATTTCGGCTATTCGGTCAGCGGCAAGGTCGCGACCATCACGCTCAACCGGCCCGAGCGCAAGAACCCGCTCACGTTCGATTCATACGGCGAA
>DATNCB010000115.1:0-1001 GCA_035571715.1 Ramlibacter sp. | reverse complement strand
GGCATGCGTCCATCGGGGGTGCGGGGCACGATCATGTTCAGCAAAGCACTCAGCGTTTCGAGTTGCGCCGCAGTAAGGCCCGCGTCGGAGCCATCGGTCGGGAATGGGCGGTTCATGGGCGGAGTCAGTCGAACAAGTTGGCCAGGCGCTGCTTCATCGCATCGGCGATGTACAGCGCCACTGCCTGGATCGTAGGCGTGGGGTTCACGCCGCCGGCGGTTACGAAGACGCTGCCATCCACGATGAACAGGTTCTTGACGTCATGGCTGCGTCCCCATTCGTTGACCACCGAACGCGCGGGATCGGTTCCCATGCGCGCCGTGCCGAGCTGGTGCCATCCGGTGGGTCGCATGGGGGCCGGGTATTCGAGGATTTCGCGCGCACCGGCGGCCTTCAGGGCCTCGGTGGCGCGCGCCATGCCATGCTGGATCATGCGCACAGAGTTCTCGCCCAGGCGATAGGTAATGCGCGGAGCTGGAACCCCGTTTGAATCGGTCAATGTGGGGTCCAGGGTGACCGTATTGCTTGCCTCGGGCAGATCCTCGCAGCACACGCCCACGCCGATCGTGCGGCCGAAATACCTGGCGAAGGCCTCGTGGTGACCAGATCCCCAGGGAATGTCGCCACTGACAAGTCCGCTGCGCGCGGTCGTCACGGGACCGAACCCGCGCGTGACCTGCAGGTTGTAGCCGCGTACGAAACCGCGGCTCGGATCGGTCTCGTAGAACTGCTGGCTCAGAATGCAGACGGCCTGGGGGCCGAACTGCGAATCGAGCTGTTCGTCGAACACGCCGCGCACCGCGGTCCAGGGGTGCAACATCAGGTTCTTGCCCACCAGGCCCGAGCGGTTGGCCAGGCCCTGCGGAAATCGGGCCGAGGTGGAATTGAGCAGCAGGCGTGGCGTGCCCACGCCGTTGCAGGCAAGCACCACGACCTCGGCGCGCTGCAGTTGCTCGCGGCCTTCGCGATCGTAATAGACCACGCCGGTGGCCATGTCGTTG
>DATNCB010000114.1:0-1517 GCA_035571715.1 Ramlibacter sp. | reverse complement strand
TCGAAGCGGCTTTCGCCAACGGTGCGCCGGTGGATGGCGACCAGATGACCTTCGGGCGCCACCGGGTGTTCATTCCCACGCTGCCGTGGGACGGCGACTATCGGGTCATCACGCCATACAGCGACATCACCTATACCAACCAGGCGGCCGGCGAGCGGATTTTCGAAACCTCGGACATCGGCGTCACCTGTCCCGATTTCGTCTGTACCCTGAACACCGTGATCGGCCCGTTCGTGCTGCCCTCTCCCGTGGCCGGCGGCGCCGAAGTTCCGCCCATGCCCGCTCTGGCCGGTGCGCCGCGCGGCACAGACCCCTGGTATGACCTCCTTGGCACCGCAACCACGCCGAACCCTGGCACGGGCAAGAGCTATCTGGCCGACCCGGCGCGAATCGGTCCGGTCACCGGCAGCCCGCTGCCCGACTTCCGGGAGTTCAACGATCCGGCGCTGCCGCTGCGCAATCACAATACCTTCCGCATCGAAGTGACCAAGACGGACGGCACCAGGTACGCTCTGGAAGGCGAGAACAATTTCGCCGTCTCAGGGCGCCTGATGGACGCTCCGATACCGGGCAAGGTGACCGTCAAACGCGCCAACTACAAGGCCGATGGCACGGGCAATGTCACCGACCTGGACGTCTTTGCGACTGGCTCGCCCACTTCGCAGGCTCGCGTGCCGGCGCAGCCGCAGCCGGCTCCGGTGATGCCGATCCTGTCGTTTGTGGAGGCTCCGTGCGGCGGCTCTCTCACGACCGATCCCGCGACGGGCAACGTCACCATCAACAATCCGCCTTATACCGCGCCGGTGGGCGTCGAACGCACCATGGCCGCGCTCGACAGCGACTTCTGGGGCCAAAGCCAGCCCGGCACCGGCACGCCGCCGCCGTGGGTTTGCGTCAAGGATGCGACATCACGCAACTCGGCCGGACAGGTCGTGCCCTCGTACTATCTGAAGAAGGTCACGGACTCGGTCAAGGTCAGTCTTGCGTCGTATGACGGCGCGGCCAACGGAACCCTCAAGATCAATGCGGTATCCAGCGATCCCACAGCCACGCTGATGCTGGCCGGCTATGGCCCGGCCCCGGACGCCACCCCCGGGGTGCTGTCCGGCAAGGGCGCTGGAACCGGGCTCGTTCTGGCCGGCAACGTAGCAACTGTTTCGTCGCTTGTGGCGCCGCCGGCAGAGGCTCAGGTAACTTCCTCCAAGGGCGGCTCGGCAACGCAGCCTGTGGAGACCAGCCACGGCGCGGCAGTGTCCCAAGGCGTGCCAGTGGCGGTCAACGACAACGGCACCATGTTCGAAGACTGCTCGCAAACCGCGGCCACCGTGTGCGCCGTCGGCCAGGGTTCCACCTTCGACTTGCTGGCAAATGACACCGTCTTGCTCAATGGGCAGGTGATGAACCTGCGCAACGTCCTGGACAACAACCTGGCCACCGTCACGGTGGATGTGCTGGCGCCGCGTATGGGGCTCGCCTCGGTTGCGAACGGGCGCGTGACCTATACGCCCAACCCCAAT
>DATNCB010000113.1:0-3055 GCA_035571715.1 Ramlibacter sp. | reverse complement strand
ATTGCGAAAGTCACCGCGTCTTTACCGCTGCGGTGCTGTTGTAGTCTGGCCGTTCTCGACGCTGTCAAGCAGGGCCAGCAGACCTTTGAGGAGCGCCGTGGGCGAAGGCGGACAGCCGCCGATGTGCAGGTCCACCGGCAGCACGGCCGACACGCCGCCGACGCAGGCATAGCTGCCAGCAAAGACTCCGCCGTCGCGCCCGCACGACCCCACCGCCACGACCCACTTCGGGTGAGGAGTTGCCTCGTAAGTGCGTTCTAGGGCCTCGCGCATATTGGCGGTGACCGGGCCGGTGACGAGCAGCACGTCGGCGTGGCGCGGCGAGGCGACGAAACGCATGCCGAATTGCTCCAGGTCGTACAGGACATTGTTCAGCGCATGGATCTCGAGTTCGCAGCCGTTGCACGATCCCGCATCGACCTCGCGAATGGACAGGGTGCGGCCCAGCCGGCGCCGCGCCGCGCGATCGACCTGTGCCACCAGTTCGGCCACGGCGGCATCGTCCTTGGCCGGCGGTGCCTCGGTCAGCGGTCCGTGCACCAGGCTCTTGAATAGCAGTCTGCGCATTGCGTTGTTATCTCAGAGATCGTGGCCCGAATACGAGCAGTTGAATGACTTGTTGCACAGCGGGAAATCGGCGACGATGTTGCCCTCGATCACCGCCTCGAGCAGCGGCCACTGGAAGCACGAGGGATCGCGCAGGTGGCAGCGTTCGATGGTGCCGTGGCCTGACACCCTGACCCAGACGAATATGTCGCCGCGAAAGCCCTCGACGAGGGCGACGCCTTCGCAGGCGTCCATCCCGGGCTGCGTCGAAGGCGCACTGCGAAGCGGCCCCGCCGGAAGCTCGCGCAGGATCTGGTCGATCAGCGCCATGCTTTGTTCGACTTCGCGAACCCGGACCCAGATGCGCGCGTTCACGTCGCCTTCCTCGAGCACCGGCACCTCGAACTTCAGCCAGTCGTACGGCGGATATCCCGGCGTGCGGCGCGCGTCGAACGCGCGTCCCGAAGCGCGGCCGACGTATCCGCCGGCGCCGAACTGCGACGCCAACTTCGACGAGAGGATGCCGGTTCCGACGGTGCGATCCTGCAGGGAGGCGGTGTTGTCGTACAGCTCGATGAGTTCCGGAAAATGACTGCGCAGATGCGCCAGCAGGGCACGTATCGCCACCGGGCCGCCCTGCGCCAGGTCGCCGCGAACCCCGCCGGGCACGACGCTGTCCATCATCAGCCGGTGGCCGAAGCAGCTGTCGGCCGCGCGTAGCACGTATTCGCGCAGCAGCGCGCACTGCGCGTGCAGCATGGCAAAGGCGGCATCGTTGCAGATGGCGCCGATATCGCCGAAGTGATTGGCCAGCCGCTCCAGCTCCGCCATCAGCGCGCGCAGCCAGAGCGCCCGCTGCGGCACCTCGATGCCGCGTGCCGCTTCGATCGCGCGGGCAAAGGCCAGGGCATAGGCTACCGTGCTGTCGCCTGAAACACGCCCGGCGAGGACCGCGGCCTGCTCGATCGTCTGCCCCGTCATGAGCGACTCGATCCCTTTGTGCACGTAGCCCAGCCGCTCCTCCAGGCGCACGATCGTTTCGCCGCTGGCAGTGAAACGAAAGTGTCCGGGCTCGATGATGCCCGCGTGGACCGGGCCGACCGGGATCTCATGCAGGCTTTCGCCTTCGGCCGGCAGAAACGGGTAGGGCTGCGGTTTGCGTTGGGGGGACGCTTGATCGATTCGTCCCAGCGGATGGTGGACTGGCCACCGGCCGTGGTCCAGCCACGCACGCGAGTCGGTGAGCCCGTCTGGAACCAGTCCCGACAGGTCTCGCAGCGTGCGTTCCAGCCGGATTGCCGCTGGGTGCGCGCGCCCGATCGACGGGTAGCTCAGCCCTTCGCACTCCAGGCTGAGGATTGCCGGCTGCGTGCCGTCGGTGTCGATGAGTGCCGCGTGCACGAATTGACGGTCACCCCAGAGCGCGAGCAGCGTGCATTGCCCCTGCTCCAGCAGAGTGATGGCCTGCTGCCAGAGCGCCGCATCGACCAGCGCGCGCGGCCAAGGCCGATGTGCCGCGACGGCCTGGCCTTGGGCGATGAGGTCGTGCAACGTTGTCATGGAAGCTAGCCGAGCAATGTCGCGACGTGCTGGAACCAGGTGACAAGCACCGGTGGCAACCAGACCCCGGCCACGGTGACCAGCGTCAGATGCGCGAACATTGGCACGTACGACGCCTGTGAAGGTGCATCCTTGCCATAGGGATCGCCGAACGCCAGACCGTTGAGCCGCAACAGCAGCGCGCCCAGGGCCACCAACAAGCCCAGTGCCAACACCACCGCGAGCACCGGCTGGCGCGCAAAAGTGGAAGTGACGATCAGGAATTCGGTTGCGAACACGCCGGTCGGCGGCAGGCCCACGATCGTGATCACGCCCAGGACCAGGCCCCAGCCGAGCACCGGATGCGAGACCGTCAGCCCGCGGATCTCGGACATTCTTTGGGTGCCCTTGATTTGCGCGATGTGGCCGACCGAAAAGAAGATCGCCGATTTGGTCAGGCTGTGATACGTCATGTGCAACAAGCCGGCGAAATTGGCCAGCGGCCCGCCCATGCCGAAGGCGAAGGTAATGATCCCCATGTGTTCGATGGAGGAGTAGGCGAACATGCGCTTGATGTCGTGGCGCCGGTACAGCATGAAGGCGGCGAATAGAACGGAAAGCAGGCCGAGCGTGACCATGAGCGGGCCGGGCGCCAGCGCCGCGGGGTTGGCGGACATGATCATCTTGAAGCGCAGCACGGCAAACAGCGCCACGTTGAGCAATAGCCCCGACAGGACGGCGGAGATCGGGGTCGGCCCTTCGGCATGGGCGTCGGGCAGCCACGCGTGCAAAGGCACCAGGCCGACCTTGGTGCCGTACCCCAGCAGCAGGAACACGAAGGCGAGATTGAGCAGATGCGGATCGAAGGCCGGGGCCTGCTTGACCAGGACGTTCCAGGCCATCGCATCCAGCCCCTCGCCCACTACGGAACGCGCGGCCAGATAGACCAGGAGCGTGCCGAACAAGGCCA
>DATNCB010000112.1:0-1774 GCA_035571715.1 Ramlibacter sp. | reverse complement strand
GAAAAGCCCAGGTCGGCCGTGCGCCGACGGGTCTCGGCATCGTCCCAGGCCGTACAGGCGATGAGAGTGGGCGCAGGCCGCAACTGCCCGAGGACGGCAGCCGCCTGGAACCCATCCATGACGGGCATGCCCAGATCGAGTAACACCGCGTCGTAGCGGCCCCGCGTGGCTGCGCGGACGGCCTCCAGGCCGTTATGCGCCGTACCGGTCTGGTATCCCATGAGTTCGAGCAGGGCCGACAACGTCACGGCGGCGTCGTGGTTGTCGTCGACAACCAGGATGCGCAGGTCCCGTTGGTCCGCGTCGTCTTCATGCATGGTGTACTCCTTGGAAAACAGGGATTTCCGGGATGGCGTCGGCCATGCCGGCACGCCAATCCAGCCAGCGCTGCACGACCAGTACGCTCTTCACGTGAAGCTCGTACAGTCTTGCGTAGAGATGTTCCAGCAATTGGATCGTGCGAAGTTCCGGAAACCATGAAATGAGGGTCTGGAGCTCGATCAGCACAGCCTCCCAATCGACAGGCTGCTTCGTGCGGTGCTGCGTCAGGAGGACGCGGCAATGCTCCAGTACTTCCCAGGCCGATTCATCATCCTGCTTTGCCATCATTTCCCCGATCTCGTATTTCCAGCGCGCTCGCTCGATCGCCCGGTCGCACGACAGGAAACCCGAGTCGGCGAATGCTTTCGCGACGTGCTCATCGCACTCCGGCATCCGGATCAGGGACCGCAGCACTGCGCTTGTGGACAGAATGCCCGGTGCGACAAGTTGGACCCGCTTGAGAAGTTGCGGAAGCGCCCACGCCATTTCCGGTGTGATGGGCAGGTGCGCTGCCGAGGCCGCAATATTCGTGCGTGCGGTCCGCAGGTCTTCGGGGTGAGGGTGTTCCCTTGCCAGGAGCGCTTCGAGTCGACTGGCTCCGGCCGCGCGTTCACCGCGCAACGCCGCCGTTCCCATCAGCGAGAATTCATGCCGTAGACAGACTCTGTCCACGATCGCGACAAGCGGTTTATTCAGCATCTGTGTGATCTCCATCGTCTTGAGTGGAGACTACGCGCGACGGGGCCCCGCGGCCATTGCACGTGCGTACGTTCCGCTTGCACAGATGGATGGCGGGGTAGCCGGGGAGATGAGGGGCCTACGACTTTGGTACAGGCGCTGGCCGTCCTCCGATAGACCCGCGGCATGAAAAACATGCGCCACGTCGCCCGGCAGGCCGGGCAACCCTCACCATCGAGGAACTCGAGCTGGACGGGCTGCGCGCCCCGGCGCTGCGCTCATCACCGCCATCTCCCGGCGGCATGAATACCGAATCATGACCGAACCGGGACCGTCGCATGACGACTTCTGCGCGTGCCGCGCCGACACTGCCGACATGAACCTTCACTCTCATCCTGTAGCTTTCGTTCAAGGCAAGTATTTTGCATGGCCTCGGCCTCGGCCAGCCGAAACGCCCTCAGACGCGCACGGATCGGATCCGTCTCTGCGCGAGCGCATCGGCTGCCTGGCGACCAGCCTGAAATGCGTCGGCGTGGAAGGCGGCGAGATTGTGGCCGTCATGAACTGGGACAGCCACCGCAAGCGCGCGCTGTGCACGCAATGGTCGAACCTGCTCGCGCCATGAACCTCTCAATGAAGAGGATCATGGCGGCTTGCTCGCGCTTGCCGCAACGCTCGCGCAAGCCCAGGTGCCCGCACCCCGGTTCGATCCGGCCCAAGGCCAGACCGCGGGGAAGCAGGCGGCCGATCTCGCCGAGTGCGGCCGCTGGTCCGA
>DATNCB010000111.1:0-4835 GCA_035571715.1 Ramlibacter sp. | reverse complement strand
CGGTCTTCCGGCACCGTCTTGAGATCGCCTTCGAGCGAGCTCACATACGCTGCGAGCGCCTTCAGTTCGTTATTGGAAAACTGTTTGGCAATGGCTCCCATGATGCCGTTGGAGCGCCCGGCGCTGGGATTGCTGTCGCTCTTGTACGCCTTCAGCGCAACGAAGAGGTAGTCCGCATGCTGGCCGGCGATCTTCGGGTAACTGGGGTCGATCGGCCTGGCGAAGTTCGCACCATGGCAGGAGACGCAAGCGGCCTTTTGCAGCAGGCCGGCGACTTGCGGATTCGGCGCCTTGTCCGCCGCGGCCGGCAAGTTGACGGCCGGATCCTTGCCGAGCGATTCAAAGTAGGACGCGACGTCGGCAATGTCCTGGTCCGTCAGGGCGCTGGCCACGCTGCGCATCGTGGGATGCCGGCGGCTGCCCTGCTTGTATTCCGTCAGCGCCGCCGCGATGTACCTGGCGCCCTGGCCCGCAATCATGGGAACCTTGTAGACCTCGGGAAAGCTCGCCTGATAACCTTTGATGCCATGGCAGCCGACGCATGCCGCGACCTTGGCTTCGATCGACTTGGCGACGGTCGCAGCCGGGGCGGCCGCGGCCTTCTTCTGTTGGGCCGCCGCTTGCGTTGCCGGTGCCTTAGCCGCCGAAGAAGCCGGCGCCGGCGCCTGCGCGAAACTGGTCACGCAAGCGACAGCCAGGGCGAAGAGCGTGGTCAACAACTTGGTCATTTTGCGAGCACAATTGGGTGAGGGGTCGTTCTTCCAGTCAACTTTCTAGTATATCCGGCGCCCTTGCGTGCCGCTTCCATCCAACACCATCCATGAAGTTCCAAGGCTCACAAAACTACGTCGCCACGCAAGACCTGATGCTTGCCGTCAATGCGTCCATCACGCTGAAGCGCCCGCTGCTCGTCAAAGGCGAGCCCGGCACGGGCAAGACCATGCTGGCCGAGGAAGTGGCCCAGGCGCTCGACGTGCCGCTGCTGCAGTGGCACATCAAGTCCACCACGAAGGCCCAGCAGGGCCTGTACGAATACGACGCCGTGAGCAGGTTGCGCGACTCGCAGCTTGCCGACGTGGAGGGCTCGCAGCGGGTCAAGGACATCCACAACTACATCGTCAAGGGCGTACTGTGGCAGGCCTTCACCGCCGACCGGCCGGTGGCGCTGCTGATCGACGAAATCGACAAGGCCGACATCGAGTTTCCGAATGACCTGCTGCGCGAGCTCGACCGGATGGAGTTCTTCGTTTACGAGACGCGCGAACTCGTGAAGGCGAAGCACCGCCCGCTGGTCTTCATCACGTCGAACAACGAGAAGGAACTGCCCGACGCGTTCCTGCGCCGCTGCTTTTTCCACTACATCAAGTTCCCCGACGCCGACACGATGAAGCTGATCATCGACGTGCATTTCCCGAGCCTGAAGAAGGACCTGCTGACGGCGGCCATGAAGACCTTCTACGACGTGCGCAACCTGCCGGGCCTGAAGAAGAAGCCTTCCACCAGCGAACTGCTGGACTGGCTCAAGCTGCTGGTCGCCGAGGATATTCCGCTGCAAGCGCTGCAGAGCAAGGATGACAAAGTGGCGGTGCCGCCGCTGGTGGGTGCGCTGCTCAAGAACGAACAGGACGTGACCCTGTTCGAAAAACTGGTGTTCATGCAGCGGCACAATCGCTAGACACATCGCTGGAGCCGCCCCCATGAATCAGCTGCTGCTCGAAGGACTCGCCGACGCCGCCGGCTTTGTCCTCGGTGCCCTGGCGGGCTATTTGCTGGGATTGGCGTTCGGCTTGAACATGTTCGAGCCGGGCTATGGCAACGGCACCATCGCCGCCATCTTGCTGGCAAGCCTGGGCGGCGGCGGTGGCGTGCAGCTGGCCCGGCGCTGGCGTGCGTCGCGCAAGAAAGCCGGGTAGGGCCCCCTCATGCGCAAACCCGAACCCTGCACGCTCGAAACGCCGCTGGTGCGGCTGGAGCCGTTGTCGGCCGACCACGTAGTCGAACTCGAGACAGCAGCGCGCGATGGCGAGCTCTGGAACCTGCGCGTCACCTCGGTGCCCGCGCCGGGCGAAACGACCGCCTACGTGGCCGCGGCGCTGAAGGGCCGCGATGACGGGCACATGCTGCCCTTTGTGGTGCGCGACCGCCCCAGCGGCAGGATCATCGGCAGCTCGCGCTACCACGACATCGTCATGGACGTGGAGCGCCTCGAGATCGGCTACACCTGGTACGCCCGCAGCTGGCAGCGCAGCCACGTCAACACCAGCTGCAAGCTGCTGCTGCTCGCGCACGCGTTCGAAACGCTGGGCGCCGCGTTGGTGGGATGGCGTACCGACAACTACAACTTCGCCAGCCAGCGCGCCATCGAGCGGCTGGGCGCGCGCAAGGACGGCGTGCTGCGCCATCACGCGCTCAGGCGCGACGGCACGGTGCGCGACACCGTGATGTACAGCCTCACGGCGGGCGAATGGCCCGAGGTGAAGGCACACCTGCAATACCAGCTCTCCATGCCGCGGGAAACCTGAAGAATGCTGATCGATTTCTTCTACACCTTGCGCAGCGCCAAGCTGCCGGTCTCGGTCAAGGAATACCTGATGCTGCTCGAAGCCGTCAAACAAGGCGTGGTCGGGCCCGCCAGCGACGACGGCTACCGGATCGACGACTTCTACTACCTCGCACGCACTGCGCTGGTGAAGGACGAGAAGCATTTCGACAAATTCGACCGCGCCTTTGCCGCCTATTTCAAGGGCGTCGAGATGGTGGCTGATTTCACCAAGGACGTGCCACTGGAGTGGCTGCGCAAGAACCTCGAACTCGAGCTCAGCCCCGAAGAGAAGGCCAAGATCGAGAAGATGGGCTGGGACGAACTGATGGAAACGCTCAAGAAGCGTTTCGAGGAGCAGAAGGAGCGCCACGAAGGCGGCAGCAAGTGGATCGGCACGGGAGGCACCTCGCCATTCGGCGCTTACGGCGTCAATCCGCAGGGCATCCGCATCGGCCAGGACAAGGGCCGCAATCGCAGTGCGGTGAAGGTATGGGACCAGCGCGCGTACAAGGACTACGACGATACCCAGGAGCTGGGCACACGCAACATCAAGATCGCGCTGCGGCGCCTGCGCAAGTTCGCGCGCGAAGGCGCGGCGGAAGAACTGGACCTGGACGACACCATCAAGTCGACGGCGGCCAATGCCGGCTACCTGGACATCAAGATGGTCCCCGAGCGGCACAACAATGTGAAGATCCTGCTGCTGATGGATGTGGGCGGCACCATGGACGAACACATCCATCGCGTGGAGGAAATGTTCTCCGCCGCCAAGGCGGAGTTCAAGCACCTGGAGTTCTACTACTTCCACAACTGCGTCTACGACTTCATGTGGAAGAACAACCGCCGGCGCTTCTCCGAGAAGTTCGCGACCTGGGACATCATTCGCAAGTACAACAAGGACTACAAGCTCATCTTCGTTGGCGACGCCACCATGAGCCCGTACGAGATCCTGCAGCCCGGCGGCAGTGTGGAGTACAACAACGAGGAGGCCGGCGTCGAGTGGCTCCAGCGGCTGACCAGCGCGTTCCCCAAATTCGCCTGGATCAACCCCGAGCCCCAAGGCGTCTGGCAGTACCGCCAGAGCATCAGCGTGGTCCAGCAACTGATGAACCAGCGCATGTACCCGCTCACCATCAAGGGCCTGGAAGAAGCGATGCGGCTGCTGTCGAAATAGCGCCGTCGCTCCGCACTTTCCACGCTCCGCTCCCCAACCCCCTCTTCCCGCGCTTCGCGCGGTTGATCCTCTCCTTCCCCCTCCGGGAGGGGGAAGGTCGGGATGGGGGAGCCCACATACAGCCGCCTCGGCGGCCGGGTGCGCCATTACAATGGCGCGGCCTCGGCCGCCGTAGTTCAATGGATAGAACGAGCGCCTCCTAAGCGCTAGATACAGGTTCGATTCCTGTCGGTGGTACCAGCTCCGACTGTCGGTACACACACGTACCAAATGCTGGTATCTCGCACTCGGCAGAAGCCGTCCTACAGCGAAAATCGAAAAAGCCCTACAGACAACGCAGCCTCAACGTTTAACCTGTTGCAACGCACAATAGCGACCGGTTACATCTCTGACGCCACCTTGCATTCGCGTCATTGCTATGTCATCACAGCTGTCTACCATCAGAACAGCAGTCCAGAACAGAGATTCTCAGAGAGACACTCAGCGAGGCTTCACACATGACTTCCGCCGACTTCCGCGTCGAAAGCAATCATCCAATCTCCGGCCGCCTGTTGCCGGGCTCCGATTCCCAGCAGTATTTTTTCAGCGACCGCGGCTTGGCTGTAGCCATGGCCGCCAAGAGCGTCACCAAACCCTGTGGCCAGGAAATCCGGGTCGTTCATGTGCCCACTGGTGAGGTGGTCTTCAGGAAAGCGGCGTCGACCCGCCCCGAGTTCGCGGACGAGTTCTGAACATCTTCGAGGGCGCATTGCCGCGCTTGGGCGCGCTTCTAGGCTTGCCGCAACGCATCCACCGCTGATCTCAGCGCCCGCGCCCAGGTGCGGCGGTCGCGTCCGCGTGCGGTCTGCGGGTCCCCATAGTGAACCACAGCCGTGATCGAGCGCGCCGCCAGGGTCCGCCAGATCGAACCGACGAGCGTGTCGTCGCCGATATAGCACGGCGCCAGGCTCGTCGCGCGCGTGCTTGAATCGAGAAAGCTCAACGCCACCGGCTGCACCGGCGATCCCGCCGAGATCGCTGCCTGGATCAGGTTGGCGTGGAACGGCAGCAGGGCCACGCCATCGCTCGTTGTGCCCTCCGGAAACACCGCCACGATCTCCCCGCGTTTCAGGCTGTCGG
>DATNCB010000110.1:0-1383 GCA_035571715.1 Ramlibacter sp. | reverse complement strand
CGCATGAACGTGGGCCAGGTGCTGGAAGTGCACCTGGGCTGGGCCGCCAAGGGCATCGGCCAGCGCATCGGCGACATGCTGCAGCAGGAGGCCAAGCAGGCCGAGCTGCGCAAGTTCCTCGACCAGCTCTACAACACCTCGGGCCGCAGGGAAGACCTTGTCAACATCGCCGACCATGACGTGCTGGAAATGGCCGAGAACCTGGCCAAGGGTGTGCCGTTCGCCACTCCGGTGTTCGACGGCGCCTCGGAAGAGGAAATCCGCGGCATGCTCAAGCTCGCCTATCCGGAAGAAGTCGCCAAGATCAAGGGGCTGACTGCCACCCGGACCCAGGCGATGCTGTACGACGGCCGCAGCGGCGACCAGTTCGAGCGTCCGATCACCGTGGGCTATATGCACGTGCTCAAGCTGCACCACCTGGTGGACGACAAGATGCATGCGCGCTCGACCGGCCCATACAGCCTGGTCACGCAGCAGCCGCTGGGCGGCAAGGCCCAGTTCGGCGGCCAGCGTTTCGGCGAGATGGAAGTGTGGGCGCTGGAAGCCTATGGCGCCGCCTACACGCTGCAGGAAATGCTGACCGTCAAGTCCGACGACGTGCAGGGCCGCACCAAGGTCTACGAAAGCATCGTCAAGGGCGAACACGCCATCGAAGCCGGCATGCCGGAATCGTTCAATGTCCTGGTCAAGGAGATTCGCTCTCTTGGCATCGACATGGAATTGGAACGCAGCTAACGTCCAGCGACCTCGGGGACAGATCTTCAGCTCTGTCCTCGACTGATTAAGGCACACACAATGAAATCACTACTCGACCTGTTCAAGCAGTTCACGCCGGACGAGCATTTCGATGCGATCCGCATCGGCATGGCATCGCCCGAGAAGATCCGTTCCTGGTCCTTCGGCGAAGTCAAGAAGCCGGAAACCATCAACTACCGCACCTTCAAGCCCGAGCGCGACGGCCTGTTCTGCGCCAAGATCTTCGGGCCGATCAAGGACTACGAATGCCTGTGCGGCAAGTACAAGCGCCTGAAGCATCGCGGCGTGATCTGCGAGAAGTGCGGCGTCGAAGTCACGCAGACCAAGGTGCGCCGCGAGCGCATGGGTCACATCGACCTGGCCGCGCCGTGCGCCCACATCTGGTTCCTGAAGTCCTTGCCGTCGCGCCTGGGCCTGGTGCTGGACATGACGCTGCGCGACATCGAGCGCGTGCTGTACTTCGAAGCCTATGTGGTGACCGACCCTGGCATGACGCCGCTGAAGAAGTTCAGCATCATGTCCGAGGACGACTACGAGGCCAAGCGCAAGGAATACGGTGACGAATACGTCGCCAAGATGGGCGCCGAAGGCATCAAGGACTTGCTGATGGGCATCGATCTCGACACC
>DATNCB010000109.1:0-1430 GCA_035571715.1 Ramlibacter sp. | reverse complement strand
ACGAAGCTGACCAGGTCGAGCTGGCCGAGAATGCCCAGCACCTCGGTGCCTTCGCGCACGACCAGCCGGTTCACGCGCCGGCGCACCATCAGCCACAGTGCCTCGAACAGGTCGGCACCGGCATCGACTTCGACCAGCTCGAAGCGCGCCAGATCGCGCACCGTCAATGCGGCCGGTGACGAAGCGCGCAGGACCGCATCGCGCAGGTCGGTGGTGGTGAAGATGCCGAGCCGCTCGCCGTCGCGCACCAGCGTGTGCGTCAGGCCCCGCGCTGACAGCTCACGGCACACCGAAACCAGGTCCAACGCGCCGTCGACATAGTGCGGCGGTTGCAGGCAGGCGTCGCGCACGCAGGCGCTGATCAGCGTGAGCATCTCGCGCTGGGATTCGAATGCGCCGGTTAGCGTCATGGCTGCCCTGAAAGGACGAACGGGACGGTAGGCAGTATGCCAGCCGTCCCGTCACCGCACTCCTGCGTCTAGTGGCCGGAAGCGCCCGCCGCGCCGATGCCGGTCTCGGAGCGCACCTGCTGCGCCGGGAAGCGGGCACGGTCTTTATCGCCCTGGTCGCTGCGGTCCAGCAGCGAGACCAGCCAGATCGTGATGAACGCCGCCGGGATCGAGAAGATGGCCGCCGAGTCATAGGGGAACCAGGCCGAGCCCGCGGGGTTGTGCATCACCGCCACCCACACGCTGGGCGACAGGATTGTGAGGGTCACCGCGGTCACCAGACCGACGAAGCCACCTGTCACCGCGCCCTTGGTCGTGGTGCCCTTCCACAAGACCGACATGAACAGCACCGGGAAATTGGCCGAGGCGGCGATCACGAAGGCCAGCATCACCATGTAGGCGACGTTTTCCTTCTCGAAGGCGATGCCCAGTACCACGGCGACGATACCCAGGCACACGGTGGTGATCTTGGAGACGCGCAGCTCCTGGGCCTGGTCGACACGCCCATGGCGCCAGACCGAGGCGTAGAGGTCGTGCGACACCGCCGAGGCGCCCGACAGCGTCAGGCCGGCGACCACAGCCAGGATGGTGGCGAAGGCCACCGCCGAGATGAAGCCCATGAACCAGTTGCCCCCCACTGCGTTGGCCAAGTGGACCGCGGCCATGTTGCCGCCGCCGACCAGGCCCTTGGAAATCTCGCCACCGACGAAATAGTTGACGGGGTTAGGGATCAGGTTGGTGATGGCGCCGAAGCCGATGATGAAGGTCAGGATGTAGAAGTAGCCGATCCAGGTGGTGGCCCAGCCGACCGACTTGCGCGCTTCCTTGGCGCTGGGCACCGTGAAGAAGCGCATCAGGATGTGCGGCAGACCGGCGGTGCCGAACATCAGCGCCATGCCGACCGAGATCGCCGAGATCGGGTCCTTGATGAGCGCTCCCGGCCCCATGATGGCGTCCTTCTTGGAGTGCACCTCGATCGCC
>DATNCB010000108.1:0-2343 GCA_035571715.1 Ramlibacter sp. | reverse complement strand
AACCGGTCCTCGTCGACCGCCTTCACCCGTCCCTGCGCGATGAGTTCCTCCAGGTGCAGCTCGATGCTGCGGCGTTCGGCGCTTTCCACATAGACCACGTTGTAACCCGGCGGATAGAGCAATCGGCGCTGCACCAGTTCGCCGATCGACAGCGGTCCGCCGTTCAGATACGCGAGCAGGCGCTCGGCACGCTCGTCGATCTTGGCGGTGAACCGGGCGAGTTCCGCCAGGAAATGCGCTCGATCGGTCAGCACCCCGCGATGATGGGACGTGACCCAGGTTTGTGCCTCCACGTGCGCGACCGCAGCGAGCGTCCGGCGGAAGTCGCTCAGACTGGAACAGGCATCCCCATAGTAGGGGCCGAAGCCGGTCAGGTCGATGTCGCCAAGGAACGCGAGCCGCTCGTTTTCCACCACCAGGACGCAGTGGCCCACCGTATGCCCCGGCATGTGATGGGCACGCACGCGCACGCCCCCGCCGAGATCCCAAGTCGCGCCATCCTCGTAGCCGATCGCATCCGGCGCGGGCAATAGTGGAAATCCGATTCGATCAGCGTCTTCATCGCCTCGAGCACGGACGGGGGATAGCCGTAGTGGCGCTTCAGGCCCTCCCAGGATTGCGCGGCCGCCAGGTCGGCGCCATGCACGTGCACGCTCGCCCGCGGCACCAGATGCAAGCCGGCCATGTGGTCTTCGTGCACATGTCCCAGGATGACGAGATCCACCTGCTCGAACTCGCGGCCGATGCGATTGGCCACGAGCGGCGTGTCGAACGCGACGCACGCCTGCGATCCGCGCACGATCACCTGGTTGCCATCCGGGTACTTGCCCGATTTCTCGCCGAGGTAGACGCAGACGCTCCCCTGGCGAAAGACACTTTGCGTCACGACTCGCTCTCCTCCAACTGTTGCAACAGATAAAGCCGCTGGTACAGGCCGCCCTCGATCGCCATCAATTCGCCATGGGTTCCGAGTTCGGCGATGCGGCCGTGGTTCAGGACGACGATGCGATCGGCGGCGCGAACCGTCGACAGGCGGTGCGCGATGGCGACGATGGTGACGCGGCCGCGCAGCGCCGCCAGCGCCCGCTGCACCACCTGCTCGGTTTCCGAGTCGATGTGCGAGGTGGCCTCGTCCAGGAACAGGATGCGCGGCCCGCCCGCCAGCGCCCGCGCGATGGCGACCAGCTGCTTCTGGCCCACCGACAAGCGCGCGCCGCCTTCGCCCAATTGCGTATCGTAGCCGTGCTCGAGCCCGGTAATGAATTCGTGGATTTGCGCCGCGCGGGCGGCAGCCTCGATCTGCTCTTGGGTGAGCTTTCGGCCCATGGCGATGTTCTCGCGCGCCGTGGCCGCGAGCAGGAACGGCTCCTGCGGCACCACGCCGATGCTGGCACGAAAGTGCTCTTCGCCGATGGACTCGACGGGCGTGCCGTCGATGCGGATCGCACCCGCCGGCGCGGGGTAGAAGCGCAGCAGCAGCGACAGCAGCGTGGTCTTGCCGCTGCCGGTGTGGCCGACGATGCCGTGGAAACTTCCCGGTGCGATCTGCAGGTTCAGGTTGTGCAGAACCGGGTTGCCCGGCTGATACGCGAAATCCAGCCGATCGATCGCGATGGCCCCTTCGGTCACCCGCCCGAGGTCCGCCGCCTTCGGTGTCTCGGCTTCCTTCAGCAGCGCCTGGACCCGCGCGGCCCCCACCATCGCCTGCTGGACCAGCGAGAACTGCATCGTGATCTGCGTCAGGGGCTCGACGATGCGCGAGACATAGTTCATGAAGGCATAGAGGATGCCGACCTCCACCGCACCCAGCGCACCGCCCTGGCTGCGCAGGCCGAACACCCCGATCAGCACGGCGATCAGCAGCACGTTGAGCGCGTCGAGCAACGGGCGCAGAAGCCAGGCGTTGGCGCGCAGCTCCCGTTGCCGCGAGCGGTAGTGGGCCTCGTTCACGCCGGCGTAGTGCTCACGGAACCGCGCCGTGGCATTGCTCGCCTGCAGGACCGGCATCCCCGAAATGGTCTCGGCCATCTGGGCATTGAGGTCGCTGCGCAGCTCGCGGTTGCGCACCACGGCCGGCCCGGACAGCCGCTGATAAACCGCGACGATCACCGCCCCCGCCGGAAACAGCCCCGCCACGACCAGCATCAGCCGCCATTCCAGCCACAGCATCGCGATCATCGTGCCCGTGAGCACGATCAGGCTGTCGAGCATCACGAACAGCACCTGCACGTACAGCGTCTTCACCGCCTCGGTGTCGTTGGTCACCCGGCTGACCAGCTGGCCGGTGATGGCCCGGTCGAAGAAATTCATCGGCAGGCGCAGCACATGCCGGTACACCTCCTC
>DATNCB010000107.1:0-5870 GCA_035571715.1 Ramlibacter sp. | reverse complement strand
CGACTCGTGGAAATTGGCCGCCTTGTGGCCGACGGATTTGCGGTGCTTCCAGATCGAATAGAACATCACGCTGAACACCGCGATGAAGATCACCGTGCAGGTGATCAGCATGAACCAGTGCAGCCAGGCCTGCTCCGCGGCAATGCGGGTTACCGCGGGGTGAAGATTGAGCTGGCGTACCGCGGGTCCCCCGGCCAGGTCCTTGACCGCGTGAGCCGCCGGGCTGAACCCGGCGAGGGCCAGCAGCGGCAAAGCCATCTGGTTGTAAGTGCTTTTCATTTTTTCACTTGTTCTATTCGAATCAAATCTCCCGCCGTCCTGAAACCGGACCGGCGCCACCCTGTTTGCTCCGCCTTTCAATGGCTGCGTGCTTCGCGCAGTGCCTTTCTGATCTCCTGCGCCAGCAACGGCCGCAGTTCGGGACGCAGATACCGTCCGACGTTCACGCTGCGCCCTCGCGCCGACAACTCCACGAGTGAACGGTCGCTGACGCCGGGCTCGACGCGAACCCAGTCGCGATCGAACTCGGCCCGCTGAAGGTGCCCAGCGCTTTCCAGTTCGACCACCAGTTGCCGTCCCTGAAGCGAAATCGTTTCGCCATCGGCTGCATGCCGCGCATACGCGAGGAAGGCTGCACCGACCGCCGCCAGCTCCAGCGCGGCAAATGGAAGGACCAACACAGCCCCCTGATACCAGAAAAAACTACCAATTCCGAGCGACACCACGCAAAGCGAACCATAGAGCCGGCCCAGTTGCCCCGGCGTGACCGAGCAGTTGCGCTTCAGGAACCAGCGGATGTTCTGGCCCTGGACAGTGGCGAAGCGAAATACCGGGTTCGACACGGGTGACGCTCAAAAAAGGACCCGGGATTGTAACGCGGCTTTTCCTGCCACATCTGGCACACCACCGCTTTGATTATTGACAAAGATAAAGCAGAGGTCAGCCCCCGGCGGGCTTGCCTGACTGCAGCATGGACCGCATGTCGTCCAGCGAAACGGCACTTTGTTCGCCCATCCTGACCTTCGGGCTCGGCTTGAGGGCATGCCCGTAAATGATCTCGAACGTCAACGCCAACCGGCCGTCCGGCTGGCGCAAGCAGCCGCCCAACTCGCCCAACAGGCGCTGCTTCCAGCGCGTCCCACGCAGGGCCGGGAAGCGCGCCGGATTGAGGTTGGCGCCCAGTTCCCGCAGTTCCTCGAGCATGCGCTGCGGCGTTTCCCAGGTCAATGTGATGCGCTCCATGTCCATCACCGGCTCGGCAAAACCAGCGTGCACCAGCATGTCGCCCCAATCGTGCATATCGGTAAAGTCATGCGCCGGCGGCGGCCAGCCCAGCGCGCGGTACGCGCGACGCAGCTCCTGCAAGGTGTCCGGCCCCAGGCAGGAGAACATCAGGAAGCCGTCCACGGCAAGCGCCCGATGCCACTGTGCGATGAGGGTCTGGGGCTGCGCCGACATGTGCAATGCCATGTTCGCCCACAGCATCTGGACGGCACCCGGCGGGACCGGACGGTGGTGCAAGGCGGGCCCGGTCAGGCGCCGCCACCATGGCCGCGCCATCTGTTCGAGCGCCAGCTGTGCGCGCTGCGTCTCGACCACATAGCACTCGGCGCCGGGGTAGCGGCGCTCGAGCAAAGCGTGGGCGGCGATGCCACCGCGCACCGGTTCCCAATCGGCCCAGGCCTGCGGCCGCAGCCGAATCCACTGCAGCCGGTCCTCCATGCGGCGGGCAACCTCCTCGTGCAACCAGGGCGAGCGGGCAGGCGCGACGCGTTCCCAATGGGCTGCGGCAACGGGGTCGATGCTGGGCGGGCGTTCGTCGGTCATGGCGCGAAGTCTGAACGAGTATATTGAGCCGCAAGCTCTTGCGCCCCGCGCGCGCCAGGAACGGATGAATTGCCAGCGACTCCCGATCTTCCCGTGCTGCGCCGTTTGATCGGAGGGCTTGCCGCCGCCGTCCCCGGCCAGTGCGCGGTATGCCATGCCTGGCCGGCCCAGCCGGTGTGCGAGGCCTGTGTCGCACGATTTGCGCAGCCTCGAGCGCGCTGCCGAAGGTGCGCTCTGCCTGTTCCGGCCGGGGTGACCGAATGCGGGCGATGCCTGGCCGCCCCGGCCGCGCTGGATGCTTGCCATGCGGCCGTCTCGTACGAGTTCCCGTGGTCGGCCCTTATTGCGCAGTACAAGTTCAACGGGCAGGCGGGATGGGCCCGCAGCTTCGCGACCCTGATGCGCAGCGCGCCCTGGATCGAGCCGGCGCTGGATGCGGCGGACCTGGTGCTGCCGATGCCGCTGTCGCGCCAGCGCCTGGCCGAGCGCGGCTTCAACCAGGCTTTGCTGCTGGCGCGCTCGCTCGCCGCGGAGAAGACCGAGGCGGACTTGCTGCTGAAGGTGCGGCACACCGCTGTGCAGACGTCGCTGGACCGCAAGGATCGGCTCGGCAATGTCAAGGGAGCGTTCGCTGTCGATCCACTGTCGGCATCCAAAGTGCGCGGGCGCCGCATCGTGCTGGTCGATGATGTGATGACCACCGGTGCATCGCTGTTCACGGCGGCCCAGACACTGCGCCAAGCCGGCGCCGCGTGCATTACGGCGCTGGTCATGGCGCGCACCGACGAACCCGACTAGAGCCTGCCCCAAGACCTGCCGGACAATGGCGGCCCCATGTTCAACATCGTCCTGGTCGAACCGGAAATTCCACCCAATACCGGCAACGTGATCCGGCTGACCGCCAATACCGGGTGCACGCTGCACCTGATCGAGCCGCTGGGCTTTTCCATGGACGACAAACAGCTGCGGCGCGCCGGACTGGATTACCACGAATACGCCGACGTCCGCTGCCATGGCGGCTGGCAGCTCTTCCTCGACGCGCAGCAACCCGACCCGCTGCGCCTGTTCGCGATGACGACACAGGGGACGCGGCTGGTGCACGAGACGGCATTCCGGCCCGGTGACTGGCTGGTGTTTGGCGCCGAAACCCGCGGCTTGGCGCCGGCGCTGCGTGATTCGCTGCCACCAGCGCAGCGGCTGAAGCTGCCCATGCGGTCGGGCCAGCGCAGCCTGAACCTCGCCAATGCGGTGGCTGTGACGGTGTACGAGGCGTGGCGGCAAAACGGCTTCGACCTGGGTCAAGCGGTTGTGCCTTCGTAGTACGCAGTTGTCTTTCAATCCCAAGCGCGACCGGGCACTCAACTCGGCTGTAGTGACGCTGAGCGTAAAAGGAAAGACACAACTCAGCGCGATCAGCGGACATAGCGTATAAATCCCAACCTTGGTTCGCCGGTGTCACAGGTGTGACGAAAGGACGCTTCCATGAAGCAACGGATCGATTGGTTGTTGAGGAGCGCTCGCTAGCCATGGCGATCGCAATCGCATTGATCGTGCTGGCTCTCGGCTCGGTCCTGTTCCACTTCCTGAGCCCCTGGTACTTCACGCCGATTGCCTCCAATTGGGGCACGATCGACAGCACGATCGCCATCACCTTCTGGGTGACAGGGTTCGTGTTCGTGGCGGTCAACCTGTTCATGGCGTTGGCGGTGATCCGCTACCGTTACCGCAAGGAGGGACGTGCGGCGTACCAGCCGGAGAACAAGAGGCTCGAGTGGTG
Source organism: Ramlibacter sp. (assembly GCA_035571715.1). Taxonomy (GTDB): domain Bacteria; phylum Pseudomonadota; class Gammaproteobacteria; order Burkholderiales; family Burkholderiaceae_C; genus Ramlibacter. Next base: position 2,266 of record DATNCB010000107.1, on the reverse strand, counting down.
GCTCCTGGTCGTCACTGCAGGCGGGGTGGCCGCGATGCTGGCCCCGGGCCTGCTGGTCTGGGCGGACGTGATCCGCGTGCCGAAGGACGCCCAGACCATCGAAGTCGTAGCCCAGCAGTGGCACTGGAGTTATCGGCTGCCGGGCAAGGACGGCAAGCTCGGGACCGTGAACTCTCGCTTTGTCACCGATGCCAACCCCTTCGGCATGAATCCGGCCGATCCCAACGGCCGCGACGACGTGCTGCTCGCCACTCCCGAACTGCATGTGCCGCTGGGCCAGCCGGTCAAGCTGCTGCTTCGCTCCAAAGACGTGCTGCACGACTTCGCGGTGGCCCAGCTGCGCGTCAAGATGGACATGGTGCCGGGGCTGGTCACGTATATCTGGTTCACGCCCACGCGGACGGGATCGTTCGACCTGCTTTGCGAAGAGCTTTGCGGCATCGGGCATTTCGCGATGCGTGGCAGGGTCGTGGTTGACGAACCCGCCGCCTTCCAGGCCTGGCTGGACCGCCAGCCGACTTTTGCGCAGATGCTCGACCGGCCTCCCGGCAATGCCGTGGCCGGCCAGGCTTCGTACGCGGTGTGTGCCGCCTGCCATGGCGCCAACGGCGAAGGCAACGTCGCGCTGAATGCGCCAAGGCTGAACGGACAGGGCGCCTGGTATCTGGAGCGACAGCTGAGGCACTTCAAGGAAGGTGCCCGCGGCACGCACGAGAAGGACGTGTTCGGCAAGATGATGGCGCCCATGGCTGCCACGCTGGTGGACGATGCCGCGATCGCCAATGTCGCGGCCTACATCGCGAGCCTGCCGGACGCGCCGGTGGCGGCAACGATCAAGGGTGATGTGGACAAGGGCCGGGAGCGCTACACGACGTGCGCCGCGTGCCACGGCGCCAACGGGCGCGGGATCGCGGCGACCAACGCGCCCAGGCTACAGGGCATGAGCGACTGGTACATGGCCAGGCAACTGAGGAATTTCAGGGACGGTGTCCGCGGCGCCCATGCGCAGGACATTTACGGCGGCCAGATGGCGCTGATCGCCGGGATGCTGGTCGACGATGCTGCGGTCGGCGACATCCTGGCCTACATCAACTCGCGTTGATCCGCGCGGAGGCGGCGAATGACTACTTACGTTGCGCACGATGAATCGGAATTTGCACCGCCTGCGGAGGTCGGCGAGGCACAGCTCTACCATCCGAAGACCTTCATCGGCAAGTACATCTGGAGCCAGGACGCGAAGGTGATCGCGATCCAGTATGCGATCACTGCGATCGCGATCGGGCTGGTCGCGCTGGTGTTCTCGTGGCTGATGCGCCTGCAGCTCGGCTTTCCGGGCCGTGTCGGCTTCATCACCCCGAGCGTCTACCTTCAGTTCGTCAGCATGCACGGGATGATCATGGTCATCTATCTGCTCACGGCGCTGTTCCTGGGCGGGTTCGGCAACTACCTGATCCCACTGATGGTCGGGGCGCGCGACATGGTGTTCCCCTACGTCAACATGGTCAGCTACTGGATGTACCTGCTGGCGGTGCTGCTGCTGGTCGTGAGCTTCTTCGTGCCCGGTGGCGCGAGCGGCGCCGGCTGGACGCTATACCCGCCGCAGGCGATCCTGGACGGCACGCCGGGGTCGCACCTGGGCATCATCCTGCTGCTCGTTTCGCTGGCGGTCTTCGTCATCGGCTTCACCATGGGCGGCCTGAACTACGTGGTGACCGTGCTGCAGGCCCGCACGCGCGGCATGACGATGATGCGCCTGCCGCTGACTGTCTGGGGCATCTTCATGGCCACCATCCTGGCCTTGCTGGCGTTTCCCGCCCTGTTCGTCAGCGCCATCATGATGACGCTGGACCTGACGCTGGGCACCAGCTTCTTCATGCCCGCACTGGTCTCCAAAGGGCAGCAACTGGCCTACTCGGGCGGCAATCCCCTGCTGTTCCAGCACCTGTTCTGGTTCTTCGGCCACCCCGAGGTCTACATCGTGGCGCTGCCCGCCTTCGGCATCGTGTCCGACCTGATCAGCACCCACGCGAGGAAGAACATCTTCGGCTATCGCATGATGGTCTGGGCCATCCTGATCATCGGCGGCCTGAGCTTCGTCGTCTGGGCGCACCACATGTTCGTGAGCGGCATGAACCCGTACTTCGGCTTTTTCTTCGCCACGACCACGCTGATCATCGCGGTTCCGACGGCCATCAAGGTCTACAACTGGGTGCTGACGCTGTGGCGCGGCAACATACACCTCACGGTTCCGATGCTGTTCGCCATC
>DATNCB010000106.1:0-3795 GCA_035571715.1 Ramlibacter sp. | reverse complement strand
CATCATCTTCCTCGTGGGCCTGGCGGCGCTGGGCCTTCCGATCGGTCATTCCATGATCATCGCGTCGAGCCTGTACCTGCTGATGGCGGGGCTCGATCTGGGCACGGTGGCCGAACAACTGCTGAACGGCCTGTTCAACAGCTATGTGCTGCTGGCGGTCCCGCTGTTTATCCTCGCCGCCGACCTGATGAACATCGGCAGCCTCACCGACCGCTTGCTGAAATTCTGCCTGGTGCTCGTCGGCCGGTTCCGCGGCGGACTGGGTCACGTCAACGTCGTGGCGAATGTCATCTTCGCGGGCATGTCCGGATCGGCCATCGCCGACGCGGTCGGCATCGGCCGGATCATCATCGGCATGATGACCCGCGAAGGGAGATATCCGATCGCCTATGCGGGCGCGATCACGGCGTCGGCCGCCATCATCGGCCCGATCATCCCGCCTTCCATTCCGATGGTCCTCTACGCGTTGGTCTCCGACGCATCGATCGGCTACCTGTTTCTCGGCGGTGTGGTGCCGGGCCTCCTGCTCGGGGTCGCTTTCATGATCATGAACGGGTGGATCGCACGGCGGCGAAACTTCCCGGTGGAGCCGCCGGTGCCGATGCGCGAAATCCCGAAGGTGACGCTGGACGCCTTTCCCGCGCTGATGTTGCCCGTGATCCTGCTGTTCGGTATCTACGGCGGCGTCACGACGCCGACCGAAGGGGCGGCATTGGCGGCCGCCTACGCGATGCTGGCCGGCACCCTGATCTACCGTGCCGTGTCGTGGAACCAGCTATATGGCGCACTGCTCGGCAGTGCCAAGGCATCGACGTCCGTCGGCATGCTGATCGCCGGGGCCCTGGTCTTCAATTACGTGGTGACAATCGAGAATATTCCGGCCTCGCTCCAGCATTTCATTGGCGGCTTCCAGCTGTCCAAGATCGAGTTCCTGCTGCTTGTCAACGCCATCCTGTTCGTCCTGGGATGCATCCTCGAGGGCAGCACCATCCTGCTCGTCATCGTCCCGATCTTGATTCCGAGCGCCCGGGCGCTGGGCATCGATCTCGTGCATTTCGGGGTGGTGGTGGTCGTCAACATCATGATCGGCCTCTTGACGCCGCCGTACGGGCTGCTGCTGTTCATTCTGGCGAACATGACCAAGCAACCGCTCTCGGCCATCGTCCGCGAAGCCGCCCCCTTTATCGGCGCGGCAGTCGTCGTTCTTCTGCTCATCACCTTCGTGCCGGAGTTGGTTGTCTGGTTGCCGCGCGTCGTCGGCTACAAAGGTTGATAGCACACTCGCAGTGGACGGCTCAAAGGCGAACATGATCACGACCGTCGACAGCAGCAAAGCCGAATGTGCTGTTCGAACGACCGATCAGCTCGGTGAAACGCCGCTCTGGTGCGAACGCGAAGGCAAGCTGTGGTGGCTGGACATCGAATGTCCGAAACTTCAGTCATTCGACCCCGCCACAGGCAGGCATGACGTGCAACAGTTCGAGACCAGCTTCCTGGGCAGCCAGGCACTGGGTGAGGACGGGTCCCACTTGCTGGCGCTGGACCTAGAGCTGCATCGCCGCTCGCGCATGGCGGGTGCCACCATCCCCTTCGCTCGCCTCGAGCAGGGCCTGGACAACCGGCTCAACGACGGGCGAGTGGACGCGCGCGGCCGGTTCTGGGTAGGCACGATGGACAACCAGTTGCACCGGCCGAACGGGTCGCTGTATCGGGTCGATGGCGACGGCACGTTCGGGCAGATCTTCAGCGGGGTGATCGTCAGCAACGGGATTGCCTTTTCACCGGACAACAAATTCGTGTACTTCACGGATACGCGCCGCCATATCACGTGGCGGTTCGAATTCGACCTCGACGATGGTCGCATCTTCAACCGGCAAATCTTCGCCGACTACAGCGGATCGGGCGATCGGCCCGACGGCGCCTGCGTGGATGTCGACGGGGGAATCTGGACGGCGTTTTTTGCCGGCCGGCGCGTCGTGCGCTACCGGCCGGACGGCGTCATCGACCTGATCGTCCCGATGCCGGTCACCAACCCGACCTGCGTCTGCTTCGGCGGCGACGACTTGAACACGCTCTACATCACGACAGCGACGAAATTCCTGACGCCCGAACAGCAGGCGGCCGAACCGCTCGCGGGCAGCGTGCTGGCGGTCCATGGGATTGGCCAGGGCATGCCCGAGCACCGATTCCGGTTCAACCAAGCGCCCTCTGGGGCGCGTACATAGAAGGAGATGCCATGAACAGCATGTGGACTCGCCGTACTTTCCTTTCGGGCAGCGGAGCGCTGCTCGCTGCGACCGCAGCGCCAGGAGCCCTGGCCGCCGAAAAGATCAACCTGCGGTTCTCGGACTCGACCACCGCGGACGCGCCGCGTTCGCAGGCCCTGGTGCAGATCTTCGCGAAGAAGATCGGTGACGAATTCAACTTCCAGCCGTACTTCAACAGCTCCTTGTACAAGCAGGGCACCGAGCTGGTGGCGGTGCAACGCGGCAACCTGGAAATGGCCAACATGCCGCCGTCGGACTTCGCCAACCAGGTGCCCGCGTTCGACATCCTGGGGGCGGCTTATGTAGTGCGAGACGCCGCGCACCTGGACCGGATCTTCAAGAGTGAAATCGGAGACACGTTCCGCAAACTGGCCCGGGAAAAACTCGACGTGGTCATTCTCGCGCCGGCCTATTACGGCGTGCGCCACCTGAATCTCAAGGGCAAGAAGAAGATCAATACGCCGCAGGACCTCGCCGGCGTCAAGCTGCGCATGCCGGCCGGGGAGAGCTGGCAGTTCCTCGGGCGTTCGATCGGCGCGAGTCCCGTGACGGTCGCCTATTCGGAAACCTACGTGGCCCTGCAAACCGGCGTGGTGGACGCGCAGGAGAATCCGCTGCCCAACGACAAGATCATGAAGTTCTACGAGGTCACTAATCAGATCGTACTGACCGGCCACAACGTCGGTTTCGGCCTGCTGGTGATGGGGGCCAAGGTGTTCGACTCGCTCACTCCCGACCAGCAGCGGCGCATCATGAGTGCCGCGCAGGAGTCGTTTGCGTGGAGCGGCGCGGAGTACATCAAGCAGGAGCAGGAACTCGTTGCCTTCTTCAAGTCGGCCGGCCTGGATGTGTACACCCCGGACCTCAAGGCCTTCCGGACCTACGCGCAACAGCAGTACCTGCAGTCCCCGTTGTCGAAGGGCTGGCCACCGGGAATGCTCGACAAGATCAATGCGTTGTGACGGCGGGTGTTGATCCTGGGCGCTGTGCCGGGATCCGCGGCCGCACGCCTTGCCACCATGCCCATCGTCTCGCTCGATCATCTGACCCTGCTGGACCTCACGCCGCCGCAGCTGGTGCGAATCGCCGGGCTGGCCGGGTTCACCCATGTCGGCGTGCGCCTGAACCCTGCCGCCCCGGGTGAGCATCAGTATCCGATGCTCGGTGGTTCGCCAATGCTGCGCGAGACCCTGAGCCGAATGGACGACAGCGGCGTGCGCGTGCTGGATATCGGCGTCGTCCGGCTAGGCAAGGCAACGGACGTTCATGCGTTCGAGCCGATCTTCGAATCCGCGGCGCGGCTGGGAGCGAGCCATGCGATGGTCAACGGTGACGAGCCGGATCACGGAATGCTCGCCGCGCTGCTGGCCGGGCTGTGCGAGGTCGCGCGGCCGTTCGGGCTGACGATGAATCTTGAAGCCACGCCCTGGTCGGGCGTGAGGACACTGGCGGACGCAGTGAGCCTGGTGCAGGCGGCGGGTCAGCCCGAGGCCCGCGTGCTCGTCGACACCATCCATGTCGACCGGTC
>DATNCB010000105.1:0-9914 GCA_035571715.1 Ramlibacter sp. | reverse complement strand
CATGTTGGGCATCGAGCCCCAGATGTCGGCGACCGTGTTGACGATCGCGCCGCCGTGCTCACGCATCGACTGCAAGTAGCATTCGCGCGCCATCAGGAAGCCGCCGGTGAGATTGGTGTTGAGGACCGCGTCCCAGCCCTTGCCGCTGATCTTCTCCAGCGGCGTGATGTACTGTCCGCCCGCGTTGTTCACCAGGCCGTCGATACGCCCGTGCACGGCAATGATCGCCTGCACGGTGTTCTTCACCGTCTCTTCTTCGCGGATATCGCAGGCATGGAAACTGGCGCGCCCGCCGTCGGCCGCGATCTCGCCGGCCACGTCGAACAACTTGTCCAGCTTGCGGCCGATCAACACCACATGCGCGCCCAGCGCCGCCAACTCGTGCGCGATGCAGCGGCCGATGCCCGAGCCGCCGCCCGTGACGACTACCACCTTGCCCTTGAAAAGCCCGGCGGCAAAGATGGAACGGTAGTGCTCGCTCAAGGCGTCTCTCCCTTGAAATCGGCTTGCGGCGTTTCGCTGCCGCCCACAAAAAGGGCGATCGCCGCGCCGGTGAGCTCGTCCAGCGACGCCCCTTTGCGGCGGTCATACCACTGTGCTGACCAGTTGAGCGCCCCGAACATCAAAAGGCGCGCCAGCTTCACGTCGGCCTTGAGCCGGCCGCAGGCGTGCAGCGCGTCCAGCACCGGAATCCACGGCGCCTCGTATTCGCTTTGCAACTGCGCCAACGCGGTGCGCTGCCGCGGCGTGATCGAGCGCGCCTCGTACAGCATGACGGGAATGAAGTCGCTGCCCGGCCCCAACAGCACGTCGAAGTGATTGCGGATCAGCACGCGCAGCCGCGCGGCGGCATCGGGCTGAGCGGGTTCGGCGCCGCGCGATGCCTGCTGCGGGCGCGTCGATGCGGCCATTGCGCGCTCCTGGCGGGCGATGGCCGATCGCATGCCCTCCTCCATCACGGCGTAGAGCAGCGCGCCTTTGCTCTTGAAGTGATAGAACGGCGAGCCGCTTTGCATGCCCACCGCGGCGGCGATATCGCGCGTGCTGGTGCCGCCGAAGCCCTTGCGCCGAAACAGCGTGGCCGCGGAACTGAGCAGCTGCTGGCGGCGATTGCCGTCGTCTCTATCCTCCAGCGTCTTGCGCGGGCGCCCGCGCGGGCGCTTGGCGCTGGCGTCGAGGGTGCGGCGGGCCGTCGTGGTCTCCATGCCGGGACCATAGCAAAGCCCGCTATTTTTAGCAAGCAGCTGCTTGGTGAAAATGGAGGAAGATTGATGAGTCCGCCAGCGCGCAGCGACGCGCGCGACCCGCGGCAAGACGGGGCCATCCGCAATCCTTGGCCGCCGAGGACAGATGCCCCCGCGACAGCGGGCATATGCCAATTGCAAGAGAATGTCGGCCTCCCGGATCGAAGTTTCACAGGAATACCGATGACCTACCCCAACACCCAACTCTTCATTGACGGCCAATGGCAGGACGCCGCCGATGGCCGCACCCTGGCCGTCTTCAACCCGGCCACCGGCAAGGAAATCGGCCGCGTGGCCCATGCCGGCACCGCCGACCTCGACCGCGCTCTGGCTGCCGCGCAAAAGGGTTTCGAGAAATGGCGCGACACGCCAGCCGCCGATCGCAGCAAGATCATGCGCAAGGCCGCCGGCCTCATGCGCGAGCGCGCCGGCAACATCGCCCAGTTGCTGACGCAGGAACAGGGCAAGCCGCTGCCTGAAGCCAAGGGCGAAGCGATGGCCGCCGCCGACATCATCGAGTGGTTCGCGGACGAGGGCCAGCGCGTGTACGGGCGCATCGTGCCTTCGCGCGGCAACCTGGCGGCGCGCCAGATGGTGCTGAAAGACCCGGTCGGGCCGGTGGCGGCCTTCACGCCGTGGAACTTCCCGATCAACCAGGTGGTGCGCAAACTGGCGGCCGCGCTGGCCACCGGCTGCTCGATGATCGTCAAGGCAGCGGAAGAGACACCGGCAGCGCCGGCCGAACTGATCCGCGCCTTCGCCGATGCCGGGCTCCCCGCCGGTGTGCTGGGCCTGGTGTACGGCAACCCCGCCGACATCTCCAATTACCTGATCCCGCATCCTGTCATCCGCAAGATCACCTTCACCGGCTCGACGCCCGTGGGCAAGCAGTTGGCCGCGCTGGCCGGCAAGCACATGAAGCGCGTGACGATGGAGTTGGGCGGACACGCGCCGGTGATCCTGGCCGAGGACGCGGACGTCGCGCTGGCCGTGAAGACCGCGGGCGGCGCCAAGTTCCGCAACGCCGGCCAGGTCTGCATTTCACCAACCCGCTTCCTGGTGCACGAGAGCATCAAGAACGAGTTCGCCGCGGCCCTGGTCAAACATGCGCAAGGCTTGAAGGTCGGCGATGGCCTGGCCGAAGGCACGCAGATGGGGCCGCTTGCGAATCCGCGCCGCCTGACAGCGATGGCCGAATTCACGCAGGACGCCGTCAAGCGCGGCGCCACCGTGGCGCATGGCGGCGAGCGCATCGGCGACGCCGGCAACTTCTGGCAGCCCACGGTCTTCACCGACGTGCCGCTGGACGCCAAGGTGTTCAACGACGAGCCGTTCGGCCCGATGGCGGCGATCCGCAGCTTCAATTCGCTGGACGAGGCGATCGCCGAAGCCAACCGCCTGCCCTACGGCCTGGCCGGTTATGCGTTCACGCGTTCGCTGAAGAATGCCGACCTGCTGGCGCGCCGCGTTGAAGTCGGCATGCTGTGGATCAACATGCCCGCGATGCCCTCGGCCGAGATGCCGTTCGGCGGCGTCAAGGATTCCGGCTACGGGTCGGAAGGCGGCCCGGAAGCGATGGAGGCCTACCTGAACACCCGCGCCGTGACGGTGATGAACGTGTAGTGTTTCCTTCCCTCCGCCTGGTCTTGTCCCCTCCCCCTCCGGGGGAGGGCTAGGGTGGGGGCACATTGGCACGTGACTCGAATGAAACGCACACTCCTCGTCGCGATCTGCTCGATCGGGCTCCTGTCGGCCCACGCGCAGGAGCGCAAGAATTTCTTCGACGATCCGTTCGTGCAGGTCACGTCCGCCATCGCGGGCTGCCCGGTCCCGCAGGAGCCGGGCGAGACGCAAGCCGAGCTGGCCGCGCTGGCGCATGTTCGCGCCCAGCACGGCACGAGTTGCTACCTGTCGGGCCGCTGCCGCTTGCCGAACTCCTATCTCTACGACAAGGAGATCATTCCCCGCGTGGCCCAGTTCATCAAGCTGGATGGCCGATTCGACAACACCAGCGTGTGGGTCCTGGGCGAGCGCCGCTTTATCACCCTGATGGGATGCGTCCAGTCCAGGGAACAGGCCGTGGAGATGGAAAAGGCGGTGGCCCTGGTCGACGACGTGATGGGCGTCATCAACCAGTTGATGGTGGGCACCCGGGAGCAGCCGCGCTACCCGCTCGCGCGGCCGGGCGGCAAGTAGCGGCTGCGCGCCTGGCGGCCTGGCAGCTGAGCGCACTTGCCTGTGCGCCGTCCATTTCCCTCCGGTTGCGCGGGCCGGCCACCATGCAGCATGATTGACTGCGCGCGCCCGGAGCGCGCGGGTTCACCTCGGAGCGGCACATGATCAACTTCCAGGAATTCGAGGCGCAGGCCAGGGCCAAGGGGCTGGGTCCATCACCCTGACCGCATCGAGCCACGTCATGCCGGGCTTTTTCTCCAGCCTGCCCGCGATCGACCATGCGCACGACACCTTTGATCTTGAACGGTATCGACCCGCACCCGATGACTGGGCCTTGGTGGTGACAGATGTCGTCGATTCGACGGCCGCTATTGCAGGGGGTCGCCACAAGACGGTCAATTTTGTCGCCGCGATGGCGATCGCGGCGCTGAAGAATCTCTGTGCTCCAGAGTTGATACCGTTCCTGTTCGGGGGAGACGGAGCGGTCGTCATGGTGCCGCCACATCAGATAGAGCGAGCCCGCGCCGAGCTGGCCCGGGTGCGAGGTCTGGCCGCGCGCGAGTTCGGGCTTTCGCTTCGCGTCGGCCTCGCCGCGGTGGCAGATTTGCGGCGATTGGGTTGCGACTTGAAGGTCGGGCGCTATGAACCCTCGCCAGGAAACAGCTTCGGCGTGTTCCTCGGCGGTGCGGTCGCGCTTCTCGAATCGACGGTGAGGGGGCGCGGCGATCCTGACCTGATCGGCCGGGCGGCCATTGCCGACTCGATGGACGACAGCGCACCAATCGACCTGTCTGGCCTGTCGTGCCGCTGGGACGCGTTGCGCGCCACGCGCGGAAAGATGCTGGCGTTGATCATCCAAGGCGCGGTGGAACCGCGAGAGATCTACATGCATGTCATGCGGCTCGCCGGACATGACGGCGATCCCCGGCCGGCGAGCTTGGACAACCTGCACGTCAAATGGCCGCCCAAGGGCTTCATGCTCGAGGCACGCGCGAGGCGCCGTGGCGGTTCGCTCGCCATGACGGTTCTCTACGTACTGGGAGCGTCCTTGGTGGCCCGGTTGCTGTTCGCGCTGGGCCGTCCGACCGGCGCTTTCGACCCGGAGCGCTATCGCCGGGAAATCACCCGCAACACCGACTTCTCCAAGCATGACGACACGCTTTGCTTCGTCATCGATTGCCCGCTCGATGGCATTGACGCAATCAAACGCTACCTTGACGATTGCGCCTCGAGGCAGATGCTTCGCTACGGGATGAATGTCTCGGATACCGCGCTGATGACCTGTCTCGTCACGTCGACGAACGAGGGGCTGCACGTGCACTTCGTCGACGGCGGGGGCGGCGGCTATACCAATGCAGCAAAGAGCCTGAAGGCTGCGCGGGCGGCGGCTCTACCTGCCATAGCTGACCTTCGCGCGTAGACGGCTGCTGTCCGTGGGTTTCGGGAAGCGATTGAGGGCTGTTGATTTGAACAGTATGTATCCGCAGGCTGATGTGCAAGCAACTTCCAGTTGCTTGGGCCGACGCGGACGTCCGCGCGCAATCGTGCTGCCGATAGCCACCCCATTGCGCAACAAGATGTGCCTGCCGCGCAATTCGACGAACTCGCCTGCGAGTGGCTCAGGCCGGGCGTAACATTCATCGGCGACTGGCCAGCACAAGGTTCGACGGATGTGAACGAGACTGATCTGAAGCAGCGGCTGACGGCAATCCTCGCCGCGGATGCGGTGGGCTACTCCCGCCTGATGGGTATAGACGACCGCGCAACGCTCAACGCGCTTGATGCGGCGCGTTCGGTATTTCGAGCGCAGGTCGAGTCCAACCATGGCCAGGTCAAGGACATGGCTGGCGACTCGGTGCTCGCCGTGTTCGAGACGGCGGCCGGCGCGGTGATCGCAGCCATTGCCATTCAGCACGACCTCGGCCTGTCCGCCGGCGCCGTGCCGCAGGATCGGCAAATGCACTTTCGGATCGGCGTTCACATGGGCGATGTGATCGAGAAGGCGGACGGCACGGTGTACGGCGACGGTGTCAACATTGCTGCGCGGCTGCAGGCGCTGGCCGAACCGGGCGGCATCACCGTATCCGATGCGGTGCACGGGGCCGTGAGGGGGAGGGTCGGCGCAGAGTTTGTCGATCAGGGCGAACAGCAGGTGAAGAACATCGCCCATCCGGTGCGGGCCTTCAAGGTGGCGCCGGCGAGGCCGTTGGCGAACGTTGCGGCGGCGACATCGACATTGTCCGCACCGGTGCTGCGTTTGCCTGACAAGCCCTCGCTCGCGGTGCTGCCGTTCACCAACATGAGCGGAGATCCTGAGCAAGAGTATTTCGCCGATGGCATCACCGAAGACATCATCACCGATGTGTCCAAGATATCCGGCCTGTTCGTGATCGCCCGCAACTCGTCCTTTACATTCAAGAAGCAAAACGTCGATATCAAGGACGTGGGGAAGAAGCTCGGGGTGCGACACGTGCTCGAAGGCAGCGTGCGAAAGGTCGGCATGAGGGTGCGCATCAATGTGCAGCTCATCGATGCGGAAACCGGCGGCCACATCTGGGCCGACCGTTACGACCGGGACCTCGCGGACATCTTCGTGGTCCAGGACGAAGTGACGCAAAAGATCGTCCAGATACTCGAGGTGACCCTCACCGGCAGCGAAAGGGCACGCTCGCAGGCTCGCGGGAAGGTCAATGCCGAGGCCTACGACTACCTCATTCGCGCCAAGAGTTGCATCCTCGAGTTCAATGCGCCAGCGCTCATCGAGGCCCGTTCCCTGCTGGAGCGCGTAATCGAAATCGACGCGGGTTTGGCGCCGGCCTACGCCCTTCTGTCGATCGCCTGCAGCACCGAGTATGTCAACGCATTGAATAGTCGCACTGCGAGCGATCTGGAACAAGCACTGGCACTGGCGCGCAAGGCTTGCGAGGTCGATCCCCTCGAACCGGCGTCGCACCACGCGCTGGCCATCGCCCTAATGTGGCTGCGAAGGCTGGACGAAGCCGAGGGGGCTGCGCGGCGGGCAATCGAGCTAGACCCGAACTCTTCCGCTTCTCATGGGGCCCTGGGCAATGTGTTGGATTTCGCCGGCCGCCGCGAGCAGGCGCTCGAATTATTGCAACGTGCGCTTCGACTCGACCCGGAGTTCAACATATGGATGCATGCTGTGGGGCGCATCCAATTCGTCCTCGGACGCTACGACGAGGCCGAAGCGACTTTCAAGCGGCGACTGATTCACATGCCCAAGTCGGACGTCACGCGCGCCTTCCTGGCCTCGCTTTACGGTCACACCGATCGTCCCGACGAGGCCCGTAAGATCTGGCGGGAACTGATGGTGCTGAACCCGCAGTACACGATCGAACACACGCTGCGAGTCCTCCCCTACCTGAACCCCGCGCCCCTCGAAAAATTCGTCCAGGGATTGCGCAAGGCCGGGCTGACGCAATGAGTTCGGCATGGCGGCTGTTCAGTCGATTTCCACCACGGCAAGCTTGCACGTTGCGCAGCTTTGGCGCTATCCGGTGAAGTCTCTCTTGGGAGAACGGATGCCCACCCTGCGTTTGATCGATGATGGAGTCGAAGGCGAATCGCCTGATTCAATTGTGTACAACGCGCCAGATACGGTCCCTAAATGACGCGGAAAGGGAGCTGGCGGCTCGTCGGACCACGATAGTCGGTTGACCGGTTCTGTCGTCCGCGCCACACTTCGGCCCGGAACAAGCCACCACGAAGACTGAGGACCATGGCTGGTAGGGACAATGCTGGACATCGGCGAACATATCGAAGTGCTGCTCCCACCACCGCGCCTGGATGCGCTAGCCGTCTGCGCGATCTTTCGGCGCGTCGAAAACATTCCTGTCGCAACCCCATTGCGCTCCGACGTCCAGGCGAATGCCTACGGCTGCCTGAACCTGATCTGCGAAGGCTCGGTGCAGCTTCCTGGACGTGGTTCGCTTCCCTCGCTGTTTCTGACGGGGCCCTTTTCAGCACCACTCGAAACGGAAGTGACCGGTTCCCTGCGGTCCGCCAGCGTTGTCATCCAGCCCTGGGTCCTGCCCCACCTGACCGGGCTGCCGGCAGTGGACCTGGTGGATCGGATCCTTCCTTTGCATCCCGAAGAACACGAAGGACTGGAACATGTTGTTGCCGCCGCGCGCCAGATGAACGACGACCCCGCAGCCACAAACGCCCTTTGGAAGGGCCTCGCCACGTTTCTCTCGTCGAAGGGGAGCATCGTGGAGCCGCAGCTAGCCCTCTCAGTGTTGCGATCCGATGGGGTACAGGCGGCCGCGGCGGAGTGTTCTGTCAGCGAAAGACAGTATCGCCGCCGGTTTGTGCATGCGATGGGTCTTGGGCCAAGCACTTGGGTGCGCGTCACCAGAATGCAGCACGTAATGGAAAGCATGAGCGCCGGCAAGACCGGAAGCGTGAGCGCACTGGCAGTTGATTCGGGATACGCAGACCAGGCGCACCTGTCACGCGAAGCGCAGGCCCTGGTATGGCAATCTCCAAAGGCCCTGCAACGCATCCTGCAAGGCGAGGGAAAATTGGCTTGGTCGCTCCACGCCGCGCGTCCGATTTGTTCAAGACGTAACCGCAGCGGGTGAATATGCTTCGCGGATGACTTTGGACCTGTCCTCCGCTCCAAATGGCCAGCCCGGATATCTACTGACTACTGCCGAAGAGGCGGTGCGCGCCGCTCATGCCGGGAGCCTCTGGTATCTCACATTCGGACTTGCCTGCTGCGCCGTGGAGATGATGCACACGGCAGCAGCGAGGTACGACTTCGACCGGTTTGGAATGATCCCGCGCGCCAGTCCCCGCCAGGCGGACCTTATCTTCATTTCGGGGACGCTGACCAACAAGATGGCTCCTGCGCTGCGCCGCATCTATGACCAGATGGCGGAGCCGCGCTACGTCATTTCGATGGGTTCCTGCGCCAACGGAGGCGGCTACTACCACGATTCGTACTCGGTGGTGCGGGGATGCGACCGGATCATTCCGGTGGACGTGTATGTTCCGGGCTGCCCGCCCACGCCGGAAGCGCTCTTGTATGGCGTCCTGCAGTTGCAGTCAAAGATCCGGCGCAGCCGCATCATCCACCGCGAAGATCATCCTTCAGTTGCGGCCCCTTGGCTGCGCCGCCTTGCACTGCGCGCTCAGGCACTTGTCGGACGCTGATCAATACACTGCGCTGCTCATCAAATCCCCGCATCGCTCCGCGTAATTCTGGTGGGAGGAGCCTGCATCAGTCAGCGGAGTCTTCCTCGAGTGACCCGACGCCGGCAACATCCCATAATCTTTCGCAACGTCGTAGCTGAACGTAGCGATCGATCTGCTCACGACTGAGAATACGCCGTTGAACGAGATGAGCGTCCGCATAAAAGGTTCGTATTTTCGCGGTCAGTGAGCCGATTTGCATGAGCGGAAACTCTATGGCTTCTGCTGTCAATGTGTTTGACGTGAACAATTGATCGATCCTGCGTTCCTGCTCGATCAGAAGCTGGCCAATTCTGATCGCCGCCGCGTCCGTCGAGTCAACAAGTGATCTAGTGAGCATCCGCTGTTCGCCCGTGAGACTGAGGTCCGACTCAAGGGCTAGAACGTTGGCCGGGCTTGGATATCCGTCCAGCTCGCTGCCGCTCGCGAAACCTATTCCACGGGCTTGAAGATAAGCGTGAATCTCACGCGCCGAAATGGCCTCTTGTTCGCCGACCGGACGGCCCGCACAGGGTTGAGCCGACGCTGGGTGAGCGTCGCATCGGATAGTTTCCAAGCAAGATGAGGATGACATGAGACACCTTTGATCGCTACATGCAAAAGTATTTCGCGCAGTTGACAAAGCCGAAAGCGGGGATATATTAACATAGTTAAATAAACAAAGTAAATTAAATTGCGTCCTCCACTGACCCAGGAAAAAGTGGCCGAGTTCCGCTCCCATGTCTGCCGGGTGGCGCAGGCGCTATTCGCGCGCCAAGGCGTTGAGGGCGTCACCATGCGCCAGATCGCCGCCGAGCTCGACTGCAGCTCCACTACGGCATACCGCTATTTCAAGAACAAGGAAGAAATTCTGGCTGCCGTGCGGGCAGCGGCCTTCAACCGATTTTGCGAAGCGATCGAGGCGGCCACGAGGTCCAGCCGCGATCCGCGGGACAGCGCGCGAAAGGCGGGCCAAGCGTACCTGAGCTTCGCGTTGGCCAACCCCGACTCCTATCGGATGATGTTCGATGTAAACCAGCCCGCCATGACCGGGCACCCGGAACTCTCGGAAGCGATTGCGCGGGCGCACTGCTGCATGGTGACCTACGTCAAGCCGCTCATCGCCGAAGGCGTGCTGCGGGGTGACGCTCGTTCCCTCGGCCGAATGCTCTGGGCAGCCGCCCATGGCCTGGTGATGCTGCGCCTCTCGGGAATCATCGCCACCGACGCCGAGCTCAGGCGACTCCACGAGAAGACCATGTCCTCACTGGTGCGCGGAGCCAACCAGATGGTGGCTGC